>NBMG01000043.1 GCA_002084865.1 Candidatus Atribacteria bacterium 4572_76 | reverse complement strand
CTATATATGGTGTAATACTATAAATGTAATCCTATATTTAGGGGTGCAATATGAAATGCCCTTTTTGCGGTTATTACGATACCGGGGTAATTGAATCCAGGCATATAGAAAACGAATTAGTAGTTAGAAGAAGAAGAATTTGTAAAAAATGCGATAAAAGATTCACTACTTATGAAAGAATTGATTTAATTCCCTTAATGGTAATAAAAAAAGATGGTCGAAGGGAGCCTTTTTCTCGGGAAAAGATTACCAATGGCATTATTAAGGCCTGCGAAAAAAGACCAATTAGTATAGAGACTATAAATAATTTAGTAAACAACATAGAAGAGACCATAAAAAGCGATGGAGTTAATGAAATTAAGAGTAGTCTAATCGGAGAATTGGTTATCTCCAGATTACGAGATTTAGATGAGGTAGCTTATGTAAGATTTGCCTCAGTATACAGACAGTTTAAAGATTTAAGCAGCTTCGTAAGAGAAATAAGGAAGATTAGTAAATAAAATACAGTAATGAGTAATAAGTTTCAGGTTACGGGTTACTGGTTTGAAAAAAGTAGGGGCACGATGCATCGCGTCTCCACTCCTAAATTCTGATTATCTTAACGCGATACTAAACTACTATACGCTAAACGCTTCAAGCTAATTATGCTATTCACTAACAACTATATTTTATAATGAGGTTTTAAAATGGTACAGACCATAAAAAAGAGAGAAGGCCAATTAGTAGAATTTGATAAAAAGAAGATAACCGAAGCCATTTTTGCTGCTACCTTAGCCGCCGGAGAAAAAGATAAAACTATAGCAGAAAAAGTGACCGATCAGGTAGTTATAAAATTAGAAAAAAGATTTAAGGATATGATTCCGTTTGTAGAAGAAGTTCAGGATGTAGTAGAAGAGGTCTTAATCAGAGAAGGCTTGGTAAAGATTGCTAAGGCCTATATTTTGTATCGGGATAAAAGGAGTAGAATTAGAGAGAGCTTAAAAGTTAGAAAAAAGGTGGAAAATCACGAAAGCACAACCGATCTTTCTCTGTTGGTTTCCACTCCGACCTCTGAGAATATTTTCCCCTGGGACAGGCAAAAAATTATTCAAGCTTTGGTTAAAGAAGCAGAGCTGCCTTTAAATGTTTCTACCAAGATAGCCAAGGCAGTAGAAAAAAAGATAGTCGATTTAGGCTTAAGCGAGATTTCCACTTCTTTGATTAGAGAATTGGTTGACAATGAGTTGTTTACCAGAGGATATGAACATAAGTGGAGAAAGCAAAAGGTTATCGGGATGCCTACCTTTGATTTAAAACAACTATTTTTATCCAAGAGTAAAGAAAATAGTAATATTGGAACCAATAATCCGGAAGCTATAAATTTGACCATCGCCGAAAATACTATCAAACAATATATGCTACAGGAAGTTTTTTCCAAAGAAGTAGCCGATGCCCACTTAAAAGGCTGGATTCATATTCATGATTTGGGCTACCCGAGAATTTATTGTTCCGGTCATTCTCTCGAATTTTTAAAAAAATACGGTCTTGAATTGGAAAATTTAGATACCTCTTCCGCCCCGGCCAGGCATACCAGAACCTTAACCGGACATTTAAACACTTTTCTGGCTTCCATGCAGGCCTATTATGCGGGCGCATTAGGTATTGGCTACTTGAATATCATGTATGCTCCCTTTTTGGTAAATCTGCCTTTTAAAGAGATAAAGCAAGAAGCTCAATATCTAATATTTAGCGGTTCGCAAAATGCTTTTTCAAGGGGAGGACAGAGTCTTTTCCTGGATTTCAATATTCATCTTGGCATCCCGCACTATCTAAAAAATATACCGGCAATCGGACCGGGTGGGAAATATACCGGAAAAAATTACGGAGAATACGAAAAAGAATCACAATTATTTTTACGAGCTTTGATGGAAGTTTGGAGAGAAGGGGATTACCACGGAAAAGTTTTTGCTTTTCCTAAAATGGATCTGCACATCGATAGCAAATCTTTCGAGGACCCTGAGCAGAAAAAATTATTGAAGTATGCCTGTGAAATAGCTTCTGAGAACGGTTCACCTTATTTTATTTTTGACAGGGATGACATAAGTCTGGCTGCCTGCTGCCGATTAAAGACCGAGATAACCGACCAGGAAATGATACGGTATCCGGAAAAATTAAGATTTGCCGGGATACAGAATGTTACTATCAATCTGCCCCAATGCGCTTATAGGACTTTTCCCAATAGTAAGATTTCCGAATCTTCTCTTGACTTTAATGATGAAGATAATTTAAAATTATTTTTCCACAAAATCGATCAGGCTTTGCACTTAGCGGTTCAAGCCCATTTGCAAAAGAAAAAATTCTTAAAGATGATGATGGAAGACCCCAGCGGACCTTTATGGCAAATAGGCAAGATAGCCCTGGATGGCAGGCCTTACGTAAATTTAGATGAAGGAACTTATTTGATAGGATTAATCGGATTGAACGAAGCAGTTCAGCATATTACCGGTAAACAATTGCATGAAGGCGAGGACGTTTTTAAGTTGGGATTAAAAATCGTATCCTTTATGAGTTTAAAGTGCAGAGAGTACAGTGAGAAGTTCAATTTAAAATTATCCCTGGAGGAATCTCCCGCTGAAAGTGCAGCAGGAAGGTTAGCTAAAATCGATTTACAGGAATTTCCGGATAGCAAAAAAGTAGTAAAGGGAAATTCCAATGGAGACGAAAGTTATTATACCAATAGTATCCATTTTGCTGCTTCAGCACCGATAGATTTGGTCACCCGAATTATTAAACAGAGTAAGTTCCATCCTTTAATAAAGAGCGGGGCGATAATTCATGCCTTTGTAGGGGAAAGCCGTCCTTCACCGGAGAGCATCTACAATTTGGTCAAAAAAGTCTGGGAACATACCCAGTGTTCACAACTTACTATTTCGCCTGAGTTTACCATATGTAATGTCTGTAAAGAGGTTAGCAGGGGCTTACAGGAAAATTGTAATGGATGCGGGAGTGCAGATGTATATGGGGTAACCAGGATTGTGGGATATTATAGTAAGATAACTAACTGGAATAAAAATAAGATCGGTGAACTGAAAGACCGACACTCTGGAAGTTATAAACTAACGAATAAAATTTAGAAGAGAGTAAAAATACCATGAAAATAAAAATATTCTGGCAAAAAAATTGCCCTCATTGCCCGGAAGCTAAAAATTTGGGAAAACAATTAGAAAAAGAGGCTGAGGTTCAGTATTTTGATGTAGATACGTTTGATGGTCTGGCGGAAGCAAGCTATTATGACATTACCTCCACTCCCTCTATGGTAATCCTGGATGATGAGGATAACCAGATTAAGATATGGAGGGGAAAGACCCCTCGCTTAGAAGAGATTAGAAAGGAAACAGTAATTTGAACATTAGTATAAAGCAGATGATCGAGACCTCTCTGATCGATTGGGAGGGGAAAATTGTTTCCACTTTATATCTTCCCTCATGTAATTTTCGATGCCCTTACTGTTATAATTGTGATTTAATAATGCATCCGGAAAAATTTCCTACTATCTCCCAAAGAAAAATAGATGATTTTCTCTTGGAGAGAAAAGAATTTATCGATGGGATATGTATGAGCGGAGGAGAGCCTACCCTTTACCCCGATTTACCTACATATTTTAAAGAAATAAAAGATAAAGGTTTTTTAATAAAGCTGGATACCAATGGTTCTAATCCGAAATTATTAGAAAATCTCCTAAATTTTGGTTTGGTGGATTATATTGCCATGGATATTAAATCATCATTAGATTTTGATAATTATTCCAAGGCGGCAGGTATTAAAGATAAAATAGTGCTGGAGAAGGTGAAAGACAGTATCGAATTAATAATGAACTCAAAAGTTGATTATGAATTTCGCACTACTGTGGTGCCTTTATTGCATTCCAATGAGACCATTATGGAAATTGCCCGGTATATTGCGGGGGCAAAAAAATATGTCTTACAGAATTTCTCTCCCTTAGAAAAGACCCTCGATCCTTCTTTTCAAAAGATAAAACCCTATTCCGCTGAGAAGATTCAGAAATTATCGGAAAAAGCCAAAAAATATGTTCCCAATTGCTGCTGGAGATGAGGATAACGATTGACCAACTCACCAATTCTCCAATGCACCAATTGGCCAATTGAATTAGTCGTTAGTTGACAAATAGCAGAACTAGCGTATAGCAGCTTAGCTTAGTATTGTCGTGTTAAAGAAACCAGGAATCAGGTGTAGGGGCACGATGCATCGTGCCCACAGAAAAAATGGGTAATAATATAGCGAGGGCACAATTCATTGTGCCCCTACGCCCGAATCTTATTTTATTAACTAAAGCGATACAAGATACCAAACTACTGTATGTTGAACGCTAAGTGGATTTTAAGTTTTGAATTATGGTTTTGCGTTTTGCGCTTTAAGTTTTTCGCTTCATTACTAAATACTAAATACTATATACTCGATACTAATTTTGCTGTTTGTGAAAAAAATTACAATTATTTTCACAAAAAAGAAGGTTTTTTTTAATAGACGTTGTATATAAAGTAGGATGTCAAAAAGATATTTAATTTTTTCTCCAATTATGATATACTATACAAGGTTATTTTTATGAAATTAGTACAATTAAATAGAAATTTATTCTGGATGAAAGTAATGGGAGAGGTCTTTTCTGTTACAGGAAGGGAGCCGAAGGGGCAAGATGTATAATACATTTAAACTCTCAGGCAAAAGGACCATTACCGGACAGAACTCTGGAAAGTTTTTTAATAAACACCGAAGGGGTAATTTCTAATTTTCTGGAAAAATCTCTCAGGTAAAAAGACAGGGTAAGAAATTCCGCTGGAGTATCTTACCCTTTTTCATTTTGATACTATATTAGTATTAAAAAATTTTAGCGAAAAGTAGAGATAATTTGAACCAGGATTTTGAATTAAAAGAACTTGGACAAATAAAATATTTCAACTGTAGGGAATTAGATAAAACAGACTTAGTAATAACTGCTTTTACCACTCGAACAGGTGGGGTAAGCAGAACCCCCTTTAATGACCTTAATCTATCTTATAATGTGGGCGACGAAGAAAACCGCGTAGCGGAAAACAGAAAAATAATATTTGATGCTTTAGGTATCGATTATCGAGCCACGATAACTGCTCAACAAGTCCACAAAGATAGGATAGTTCTTGTAAGAAAAGAAGATAAAGGCAAAGGAGCCCTTAAATATTCTAAAGGAATTGCGCAAACCGATGCCTTGATTACAAATATTCCCGGCATACCTCTTTTAATGTGTTATGCTGATTGTGTACCCATTTTTATTTTAGACCCGGTCAAAAAAGCTATTGCCTTGATTCATAGCGGAAGAAAGGGAACAGAATTGGAATTAACCCTAAAAACTTTGTTTAAGATGAAAAAAATCTTTAAAACCGATCCCCGCTCCTGCTTGGCTGCCATTTTCCCCTCCATTGGTCCTTGCTGTTATAACATCGAAGAGAAAGATAAAATTGATGATTATTGGTTGAATAAAGAAAAATATAATGGCAAACCAATTTCCCTACGAAATAATAGCGGGTGGAGCCTTTTTCGTTAATCGGATTTGTACGGCAGACCATCCTGAACTTTTCTTTTCCTACCGCAGGGATAAGGGAAATACCGGTCGCATGGCTGCTATCTTTATGTTAAAGCAACAATAAAATGATGGCAATTAAAAAAAACGGTTATGTAGGGGCACGATGCATCGTGCCCACAGGAAAGAAGAGGCAATAAAAGGTGAAGGGCACAATTCGTTGAGCCCCTTGTATCTCCTGATTTTTCATCTTTCTCTTTTTTTCTTTCATTTTCTTTGTTATATACTTATTTTTCAACTCGATACTCAATACCTTATACTCGATACTATATTTAAACGCGTTAAAAGATATGATCTGCAAAAAATATTTTTGAACTTTCGGGTTATTATAATCATATTAAAAGAATAGGGAGGAAGATATGCGCATAAAAGAGCATCCCATTTTGGAATTTAATCAGAAAGAAAAAGTTAGATTCACCCTGGATGGGAAAGAATTAGAAGGCTATAAAGATGAGCCCATTGCTGCTGCCCTGGTGGCTGCCGGAATAAGGGTATTAAGCAGAAGCATTAAATATCACCGCCCCAGAGGATTTTTTTGTGCCATAGGAAAGTGTTCGGCTTGCCTGATGAAGGTAAACGGCATCCCCAATATCAGAACCTGTGTAACTAAATTGGAAGAAGGGATGAGGGTAGAAACTCAAAAAGGAAAAGGTGATTTCAATTGAAAATGACTGATATAGCAATTATCGGTGGGGGTCCGGCAGGATTATCGGCAGCCCTCTATGCCGCTTCCCTGGGGGCAAAAGTGACTCTTATTGACGATGGTTTGGAATTGGGCGGACAGTTAATTAAACAGACCCATAAATTTTTTGGTTCCGAAAAACAGTTTGCCGGGATCAGAGGAATAGAGATTGCCAAAAAGATGATCCGAGATATCAAGGGATATGAGCATATTGAAGTAATCGACAATGCCACAGTCACCGGCTATTACGAAGATGAGGTCATTACCATTGTCCAGGGAGTTAATGGTGACATATTAAAAAAATTAAAAGCTAAAAGAATTATTGTGGCTACCGGGGCATCAGAGAATATGCTGCCTTTTGTAAATAGCGACTTACCCGGAGTCTATGGTGCCGGGGCGGTACAGACCTTGATGAACCTTTACGGCGTAGTCCCGGGTAATAATATTTTAATGGTAGGAGCGGGCAACATCGGCCTGATTGTGAGCTACCAGCTCCTGCAGGCCGGGATAAAGGTGGCAGCAATTGTAGAAGCCCTTCCCCGGATAGGCGGCTACTTAGTGCATGCCTCCAAGATTAGGCGTTTGGGAGTGCCTATCTACACTTCTCATACCCTAAAAGAAGTCTACGGTACGGATTGTGTGGAAAGGGCGGTAATTTCCGAGATAAATCAAAAGTTTGAATTTATTCCGGGGACGGAAAAAGAACTTGAAGTTGACACCATTTGCCTAGCGGTAGGCCTTTCTCCTCTTTCCGACCTGCTCTGGCAGGCCGGCTGTCAGATGAAATATGTTCCGGAGCTTTGTGGCCATGTGGCCCTAAGAGATGATAATATGAAAACCACTAAAGATGAAATCTATATCGCCGGAGATGTAGCAGGTATCGAAGAGGCCAGCAGTGCCATGCTGGAAGGTCAAATTGCCGGTCTGAATGCCGCGGTGAGCCTGGGATATAAATGTGACAATTACCGGGAGCAAGACAGAAAGCTAAAAGCGGAATTAAAAGAATTGGGAGGGGAGGGATTAACCATGTTAGAAAGAACCGGCATACCGACCGATGATGATTTGGAAAAAGTAATTCCGGATAAAAAAAGATTGGCTAAAGGTCCGGTAGTAATCATAGAGTGTTTTCAGAAGATACCCTGCAACCCTTGTGCTGCATCCTGCAGGCTTGGAGCCATAAAACCTTTCGAAGATATAAATGACTTACCGGTAGTCGATTTTGATAAATGTACCGGTGAAATGCTCCCTCTGCCGGAAAAAGGAGAAGAGGTTTATGCTTTAGACAGAGATGGCAGCATACTGGGCAAAGCGAAAGTGGTAAGGGTCTTAAAGATTAAAAACAAGACTCACATAATTTCCCTGGAGGTCCCTAAAAGTATGGTTATGAAAGTAAGAAGTATCAAAGTGGAGGACAAAAATAATGAAAGATGAGACCATAATTTGCCGATGTGAAGATGTTACCTGGGGGGAAATCAGGCAGGCTTTGGAAAAAGGCTATACTACCCTCGATGAGATTAAAAAGATTACCCGGGCGGGGATGGGAAGGTGTCAGGGCACCATTTGCCGCAGGATTATCTTAAGGGAAATCGCCAGGTTTTGTCATAAAAGCATAGAAGAGGTAGCCTTACCTACCTTCAGGCCTCCCACTAAACCGGTAAAGTTAGGGACTCTGGCAGGTGATGACGATGATTAAAAGAGCAAGCGTAGTAGTAATCGGGGGAGGAATAATCGGCTGTAGCATTGCCTATAATTTAGCCAGGATGGGGTGTAAAAATATAGTATTATTCGAAAAAAATACTCACTGAAAAAGAAGTCAACCAGTTTAAGAAAAATGTAGCCTTGGAACAATCATTGGGGATTGATGCCAGATTCATCACCGTGGAAGAGGCCAAAGAGATTGTACCCCCCTTAAATACGGAAGGTCTATTGGCTGCTACCTTCTGTCCTAGCGATGGTCATGCCAATCCCTTTAATACCAATTTCGCCTATGCCGAGGCTGCTCAAAGATTGGGGGTAAAGATCTATAATTTTACCGAAGTAAAAGAAATCAAGACCGAAGATAACAGGATAGTTTCAGTCAATACCGATAAGGGGGAAGTGCTTACTCCCATCGTAATAAATGCCGCCGGTGGTTATTCGGGAGAAATAGGGAAGATGGCAGGAGTAGAAATCCCGGTATATTCCCAAAGGCACCAGATCCTGATCACCGAACCGGTTGATCCTCTATTTAAGCCGATGTTGATGTCCTTCTCTCGTAATTTTTACTGCCAGCAGACCCCTCACGGAAGCATCATAATGGGCTTTGGCGACCCCGATGAACCCAAAGGTTACAATATAGGTACAAGCTGGCAATTTGCCCGGGAGATGGCCAAAAAGATGACTGCGGTTGTTCCCCTACTAAAAGAAGTAAGTATGATAAGACAATGGTCAGGCCTATATAATATGAGTCCTGATTCTCAACCGATCGTGGGTGAGCATCCTCAGGTAAAAGGCTTTTATATGGCGGTAGGTTTCAGCGGTCATGGATTTATGCTGGCTCCTGTAGCCAGCCGGCTTATGGCAGAGTTAATACTCAAAGGAAGGACTTCTATTCCTATCGACAGATTAGATATAGGCAGATTTGAACGGGGTGAACTGATTATCGAACCCTCGGTAGTTTAAAGGAATAGAATAGTAAAACTTATTTCACTCAACAAAAGAAGGGTTTTTTAAAGTTATGTAGAATACATATACAATGATTACTACCCAAAAAGTAAACAAAATGGGAATGTAGGATGCATCGTGCCCACGGGAAATATTAAGCAATAATATGGTGAGGGCACAATTCATTGCGCCCCTACAGAAAAAAAGGAGGTGAGGGGATTTCTAAATTAATTCTATATCTATAATAGAAGATGTTTCTAATTATCATTGCTAATTGTTTTACTAAAACGATCTGTTTTTTTTACGTATTTAAAAATAAATGAAGGAGAATTTAAAATGAAAAGAATAAAATTTTTGCTATTTGTTAGTGTATTAGTATTAGCTCTTGGTGTATCTTCTTTGGGAGTAATGGCTGCTGATAAACCACCGGTAGTCATCGGTCTCCAAGGACCAATTACCGGAGCAGCAGCAGTGGAAGGTGAAATGGCTAAACGGTCTGTTGAAATCGCCGCCCAAATGATCAATGAAAAGGGTGGAATTTTAGGTGGCAGAATGATTGAAATCAGAGTTGCTGATGATGCTTGCCAGCCAAAAGCAGGCGCATTAGCCGCAATGAAATTGTTATCCCAGAAAGATGTAGTGGCTTCTATTGCGACTTACGGTTCTTCGGTTACCCAGCCTGCTTCTGATATATACGAAAAATTCAAAAAAGTAAACATTGCTTATGGTGCGACCGTTACCGGCCTTACCGAAAGAGGATTAAAATATTTCTTCCGTACCTGCGGAAGAACCGATACTCAAGGTGCATTTTTTGCCAATGAAGTTGTTCCTCTATTTAATGCCAAAAGAGTAGCCATTATGCATGATAACCAGACCTTCTCTTTAGGACTTGCCGAAGATACTGTAAAAGTACTACAACCCAAGATAGATGCCGGAGAAGTAGAATTAGTTTACTTTGATGCAATTACTCCCGGAGAATCTGATTATACCGTGCCTTTGACTAAGTTAAGAGAAACTAATCCGGATATATTCTATTTTACCGGTTACTTCCCGGAAGCAGGATTAATAGTCAGACAAGCTCGTGATATCGGAATTACCGCGGTATTTGTAGGCGGAGACGCGGCCATTAATGAAGATTTCATAAAGATTGCCGGTTTAGAGTATGCTGCCGGTTGTTACCAAACCCAGGAAGCTTTAATCGAATATTTTACCAACCCTGAAGCAGTGGCATTTAAAGAAGCCTATATGGCGAAATACAATACTCTTCCCTCGAGCCCCTGGTCAGTCTATGCTGCCGATGCTCTCTGTGTACTTGCAGAAGCTATCGATAAATCCGGTTCTACCGACTCAGATGTTATTGCCGATTATCTGAGAAATAAGATGGAGAATTTCCCCAGTATTACCGGACCAATAGGCTTTGATGAAATTGGTGACCGTGTAGGAACCGGAATTAATCTTTATGTAGTAAATGCTGATGGAAGTTTCGGAATTTACGGAAAATAAAATAAAAATGAGGTAAAATACAGAGATGAAAATTATTTTAGAGCAGTTACTTAACGGATTGACCATAGGTTCATTTTATGCTCTTATTGCTCTCGGTTATTCCATGGTATACGGGGTAATGAAGTTGATTAATTTTGCCCACGGAGATTTATTTGCCCTGGGTTCTTATCTTGGATATACCCTTCTCGTATTTGGCTCTACCTATGCTACCGTTACCTTTGGTATATGGGGCGGCATGATTGCGGCTATGTTAATAGCCGCAATCGGCATAGGAATTGCCGGTACTCTAATAGAGCGAATTGCCTATCGTCCGATATATTCAGTTGGCCGGCTTCCCGCAGTGGTGTCTGCATTAGGTGCTTCCATTGTAATACAAAATGGGATAATGGTTGTTTGGGGTCCGCGCCCGCAAGCTTATCCGGCTAATGTTGTGCCCTCAACAGTATTAAATGTAGCCGGGATGAGAATTACTTTAATGCAGGTTATAATTTTATTAATTTCTTTTATGCTTATGGGGCTTTTATATTACATTATTCAAAAGACCACTTTTGGCGCAGCTATCCGTGCTTGTGCTCTGGATAGGGATACTGCCGCCTTAATGGGGATAAATATTGAAACAATTATATTTTTTATCTTTGCTTTAGGACCCGCTTTAGGCGGAATGTCAGGAGTAATGGTAGGCATGTATTACAGGAAGATTAGTTTTATCATGGGATGGAACTACGGATTAAAGGCCTTTACTGCCACTATCTTAGGAGGTATCGGTAATATCCCGGGGGCAATGCTGGGAGGACTTCTCCTGGGAGTATTGGAAATGTTGGGCTCCACTTACCTTTCTACTGCTTACAAGGATGTGTTTGTATTTTTAGTTTTAATATTAGTCTTAATTTTTCGCCCCAGAGGTCTTTTGGGTGAAAAAGTTGCAGAAAAAGTGTAAAGGGGCGAAAATATGAAATTAAATAAAAGTATAAAAGAAAAAGACAGTATATTTAAAAATTGGCTGATTATTATAGCAGTAATTTTATTTATAATATTACCTTTCATAATAAATACTTATTGGGTGGACGTTTTGTTTTTTTTCGGCGTCTATGCTCTTTTGGGACTTAGCTTAAATATTGTTTTGGGAGAAGTAGGGCTTTTTGATTTGGGACATATGGGATTTATGGCTATCGGTGCCTATGCTACCGCGATACTTAATACTACCTTTGGAATTCCTATAATTATTTTGCTACCGATAAGTGCACTTGCAGCAGGTGCCTTTGCCTGGTTGGTCTGTTCTCCGATTATCCATTTAAGGGGAGATTATCTATGTATTGTAACCATCGGAATGGGTGAAATTGTACGGCTTACTTTAAATAATAATCCATTTGGGATAACCGGAGGTCCAAACGGAGTCTTCGGAATTGATTTTCCTTCATTGGGCAGTATCTTTGTAATTGATAATTCTACCAAATTCTATTATTATATATGGTTAATAGTCGGCCTGACCATCTTCGGGTTGGTTAATTTGCAGCGTTCCCGTATAGGTAGAGCCTGGAACTGCATCCGGGAAGACGAAGTAGCTGCCGAATCGACCGGGATTGATGTTAGGTCTTATAAGTTATTGGCTTTTGTTTTGGGAGCAGGTTTAGCCGGTGTAGCCGGTAATATTTATGCTACTAAATTAATGATGGTCTCTCCGGAGAGTTTTAACTTTATGGAGTCCTGTATGCTCTTCTGTATTGTATTAATCGGAGGAATGGGTTCCATCCCCGGAGTTTTAATCGGAGCTGCAGCCATCAGCCTTTTCCCGGAATTTTTCCGAACTTTTGCCCAATACCGAATGTTGATTTTTGGAGCAGCAATGATTGTCATGATGATATTTAGACCTGGTGGTATCTGGCCCAGAAAAAGAGGAGCCGTTAAATTCGAATCACTTTTGATGAAAGCAGGAGAAGAAAATGGCTAAAGAAAATAATAATATGGAAACCATGATAAGAACCAAACAAGAAAATGAAGAAATAAATAAAATTAACAAAGTTGTATTGCAAACCGATAAACTTACTAAAAAATTCGGCGGCTTAATTGCGGTAAATAATTTTGACCTTAAAGTAAGTCAAGGGCAAATAAGCAGCCTGATAGGCCCTAATGGGGCAGGAAAAACTACCGTTTTTAATGTAGTTACCGGTATTTACAAAGCCGATGGAGGAAAAGTTCTTTTCAAGGGGGAAGACCTTGCCGGTAAAAAACCCCACCAGATTATTAAAAAGGGGATTGCGCGAACCTTTCAGAATATCCGACTTTTTTCCAATATGACCTGTCTGGAAAATGTTATGGCCGGCCAGCACTGTCGCAGTGAGGAGGGAACCTGGACTTCCGTTTTACAAACTCCCGGGCAAAGAAAAGAAGAATTAGAAATTAAGAGGAATGCCGAAAAGCGCCTTAAACAGGTCGGATTATGGAAATGGCGGGATGAATTAGCAAAAAATATTGCCTATGGTAATCAGAGAATGTTGGAAATTGGTAGGGCATTAGCCTCTAATCCTGATTTATTAATTTTGGATGAACCGAGCAGCGGTCTAAATGATAAAGAATCAGAAGACCTGATAATATTTTTAAAATCTTTATTAAAGGAAAACTTAACTATTTTACTTATCGAGCATGATATGAATGTAGTGATGGGAATTTCCCATTGGGTTACAGTAATGGATGAAGGCAAGAAAATCGCTGAAGGGTCACCTGAAGATGTATATAGTAATCCTCAAGTAATTGAAGCTTACTTAGGTAAAGACGAAGAGGAGGAGGAATAGAGAGATGACTACATTGTTGAAAGTAGAAGATTTAAAGATATATTATGGTTCTATTGAAGCCCTTAAAGGAATTTCACTTACAGTTGATAAAGGGGAAATAGTTACCGTATTAGGGGCAAACGGAGCCGGAAAAAGTACTCTTTTAAGGGCTATCTCCGGGTTATTGCCCATTCGCAGCGGAAAGATTAAGTTAGACGACCAGGAACTTAATAAGGTTAAGGCATATAAAATAGTTATGGGAGGTATTTCCCACGTACCCGAGGGGCGAAAAGTATTCGCCACTCTTACCGTCGATGAAAATCTTAATTTGGGTGCATATACCCGAAGAAAAGATATAAAAAGCGTGGAAGAATCTAAGGAAAGAGTATTTAGTCTATTCCCCATTCTTAAAGCTCGACGAAATCAGTTATCCGGAACATTATCAGGGGGAGAACAGCAGATGTTGGCAATGGGAAGGGGTTTGATGAGTACCCCACGTATCTTACTTCTGGATGAACCTTCCCTGGGTCTGGCTCCTTTATTAGTGAAACAAATTTTCCAGATTATCCGTGAAATTAACAATCAGGGAATATCAATACTATTAGTAGAACAAAACGCCCGCAAAGCATTAAGTATCGCTGACAGGGGATATGTGCTGGAAACCGGGAATATCACTATTAGCGGATTGGCTTCCGATTTAAAGAGCAATCAAAAAGTTCAGGAGGCCTACCTGGGAGGCGCTGCCCTTAAAAAGAGAAAATAA
>NBMG01000002.1 GCA_002084865.1 Candidatus Atribacteria bacterium 4572_76 | reverse complement strand
TCGGCAATTCCGTGAGCAAGCAATCCTCCCAAATTAGAGGCATGCTCTCCGCGTGCTCCCTTGCGAAGGTCTTCTAACATTTTATCATTTACGCGGTAAGTGCCGCTGGAAATAGGATTTAATAATCCTCCTCTACCAACTACCGCATCGAGAGCAGAATGGTCAATGCCTTTTTCTTTTAAAAAATTTAATATTATGTCCAGGCGAAATTCATATTGGTCGATAACCTTGTGGAAAACGTGCAATTCTTCATTGCTATGCTCAATCTTTTTATCAAATAGTAATTGCTCGTTAGAAAACAATGCTACTTTAGTAGAAGTAGAACCGGGATTTATCACTAATATTTTATAATCTTTGACCATTAAATATCACCTCTCTTAGATCACTCAATCTTATTTAATTTCATTCATCTCACTCATTAATACTCCCAGGGCGATAGAATATAATTTTGACTGAGCACTATCTGAGCGGGATACTAATACTACCGGGGCCTTTGCCCCCAAAAGCAACCCTGCCGGTACTGCATTAGCCAAATAGACTAAACCTTTGGCGAAAATATTTCCTGATTCAATATTTGGCACCAATACAATATCTACTTCCCCGGAAACCGGACTTTCAACTCCCTTGTGTTCTGCCGCTTCTTTGGAAATAGCATTATCAAAACCCAGCGGTCCGTCTACTATTCCACCAACAATCTGTCCTCTCTCGCTCATTTTAGCTAAACAGGCTGCGTCGATAGTCGCCGGCATATCCGGATTCACTAATTCCAATGCTGCCACAACTGCCACTTTGGGTTTCTCTATCCCCATTGAATGGGCATAATAGATAGCATTCTGAATTATTTGAGCCTTCTGTTCTAAATTAGGACTGATGCTCATTGCCCCGTCAGTCATAGTAAGTAGACGATTATAACCTTTAATCTGCAGGGTATAAACATGACTGAGCATCCTATTGGTCCGCAAACCAATCTCTTTATTTAAAATAGCCTTTAGTATTCTTGCTGTTCCTATCATCCCTTTCATCAATATAGAGGCCTTTTTGTTTCGGACTAATTCTACGGCACATCGGGCTGCTTCTGTTTTATTAAGCCGGTCAATTATCTCATAATTAACGGGGTCAATACCTAGTTTATCAGCTATCCGAATAATTTCTTTTTTATCACCGACTAAAATTGAATCAGCAAGTCCTTCCTTTCGGGCCGCCTCCACTGCCTTTAACACATCTTCTGCATTGGCAGAAGCTACCGCCATTTTTTTAGGACCATAATCTTTTGCCTTATTTAAAACTTCATCAAAAGTCTTTAACATTTTTTTCTTGTCACCTCTTTATTAAAAATAAATTTTTAATAATTTACCAATTTACCAATCCTCCGATTCACCAATTAAATTAATCATTAGGCTATAGGGGCACAATGAATTGTGCCCTTTTATTCTTTAATATTCTTCTTAATTACTTTTCCCAGTCTTTTAATTCCTTCATCAATATCTTCCGCACTCGGAAAACAGAAAGAAAGCCGCATGGTGTTTTGGCCTTTTCTGTCAGCAAAAAATGGAGCACCGGGTACGTAGGCCACCTTTTCTTCGATTGCTTCTTTAAACATCTCTCCGGTATCTATATACTCAGGCAAAGTAGCAACTACAAAAAATCCGCCTTGCGGTTTGGTCCAGACAGTCTCTTTTGGGAAATATTTCTCTAAAGCATTTAGCATGGTATCTCTTTTTTTCTTATAAATTTGGACATTAGATTTGATATTTTCTTCTAACTTACCTGATTGACAGTACTCACAAGCGATTAATTGGCTTAAGATACTGGTACATAAATCGGTTGCCTGTTTCAGTATGGCTATCTTCCTTATTACTTCTTTATTGCCCAAGATCCAGGCCAGCCGCAACCCGGGACATAATATCTTAGAGAAAGTACCCAGGCTAATAACAGAACCATTTTTTTCCAGAGAATATATAGAGGGGGTTGGTTCTCCTTCAAATCTGAGTTTTTCATAAGGGTTATCTTCTACAATAAATACATTGAATTTATGAGCAATTTCGATTATTTTCTTTCGTCGAGCCAGAGACATGGTTACTCCTGCAGGATTTTGAAAATTGGAAATAGTATATATGAACTTAACTTTTTTACCTTCGTTTTTAAGTTGGGTAAGTTTTTCCTCTAGTATATCCATCTGCATGCCTTCATCATCCATGGGTATACCTACTAATTCTCCCCCATAACTATAAAAAGCGTTTAAAGCAGCTAAATAGCTGGGCAATTCTACTATGGCAACATCTCCGGGACTTAAAAATGTTTTACCTACTAAATCTAATCCTTGTTGCGAACCGGAGCTAATAATTATATTTTCTAACTCCCCCTTATTTCCATCTTTTGCCAGGTGATCTAAAATACATCGTCTTAATTCGGGTAATCCTTCGGTACTGCTATACTGTAAGGCTTGAGCACTTTTTTTATTAAAAATATTCTGGGATATTTCCTTTATCTCTTCTACCGGAAAAGTTATGGGATCCGGCATTCCTCCCGCCAAAGAAATAACTTCCGGATTTTGAACTAATTTTAAAATCTCCCGAATAGCTGAAGCTTTCATCTTGGAAGCTAAAATAGAATAAAACTCTTCTGTATTTATCGGCATAATATTCACTCCTTTTATTTTTATTTATTACTTTATCTATATTCTAAGGCTTCTTCTTCGCCTTTTAATACTCTGATTGCTCCTAAGGCCAGAGCTTTCATCTCATCAGTTCCCGGATATACGGTAACAGGGGCAATAAAATTAACCCTTTCTTTTATCCAATTCACAAAAGTTTTACCCAATACTCCTTTATCCCTTGCTCCATTGCCAGTAATAACTATGGCATTCACTTTTCCCTTTAACACAGCTGCCATTGCTGCTATCTCTTTGGCTATTTGATAGGCCATGGCTTGATATAATAGTTTAGCTTTCTTGTCTCCCTTGGTAATTCTTTCTTCCACTTCTAACAAATTATTTGTTCCCAGGTAATCTACCAATCCACCCCCTCCAATAAGTTTCTTTAACATTTCCCGGAGAGTATATTTCTGTGAATAACACAATTTTACTAATTCTACACTGGGCAGTCCCCCGGTTCTCTCAGGACTAAATGGCCCTTCTGCGCTGGCATTGTTTACATCAATCATTCTTCCCTTACGATGAGCGCTTACCGAAATTCCTCCTCCCAAATGAACGACTATTAAGTTTAATTCTTGGTAAGATTTACCTAATTCCTGAGCTACTTTTCTTGCCGCTGCTTTTAAATTAAGGACATGGCATAGGCTTTCTCTCTCAATATCAGACATCCCGGAAATTCGAGCAACGGGCTCCAATTCATCGACTGCTACTGAATCAACAATAAAAGACGGAACTCCTATTTTTTGAGCCAGATCATAGGCAATTACTGCTCCTAAATTTGAGGCGTGTTCTACCCGTGGTCTTTCCTTTAAATCTTCCAGCATTAACTTATTTATTCTATAAGCTCCGCTTTTGACGGGCTTCAATACTCCCCCTCTGCCTACTATAGCATCTAAAGAGTTAATGTTGATATTCTTTTTCTTTAAAAAATTTAAAATTATTTCTTCTCTAAACTTGTGTTGATCGAATATTTTTATATACTTCGACAATTTTTCCGAACTATGCCTTATTGTCTCTTTATCCAATAATTTATCATCTTCAAAAAGAGCGATAGCAGTAGAGGTTGAGCCGGGATTAATTACCAGTATTTTCAATTTTCTTTTCATATACGCCTCCGCTTATTAAGTAAGCAATTTTTATGCCAATTTATTAAGTAAGGGAAATAAAACAAAAAATGGCTTTTATTAACTGTTAAAAGCCATTTTGTAAATAAATAGCATATTTTGTTTTTTGTATTTTACTGCATTTTATTGCAATTTATTGCAGTCTGTGCAATTTGTGTCTATAAATTGCATTATACATGGCCTAGGCTTACGGTGTGAAACTAATTTGCATCTCATATAAAATTAGTTAGTTGGTTGGTAGGGTCGTATTGCATACGCCCTCAATGTTCAATATAAAACCTTAGGGCAAGTGTGTTTCGCCTATCAAAGGGGTTCGATTTATCGGTGCGGATGAATCCGCTCCCTACACTAAAAACAATAGTTTATGCAAAATATTTTGAATTTTGAATTATGGTTTTAGGTTTTTCGCTTTTAGCTTTTATCTATACTCATATATCTTCTTAATATTATACTTTTTGATTTTATAATAAAAACTTCTCAGGCTGATTCCCAACTTTTTTGCTGCCATTGCACTATCCCCATTGGTAGATCTCAAAGCATTTATTAAGGCTATCCTTTCTGTATCATCTTTTATCTTCTTTAAATTATTTTTATCTAAATTATAATCAATTAAATTGTCTGGCTTGGAATTGGTAATTAGTTTTTCTTCGATTGTTTCCAGTTTATTTAGTTCAGTCAAGGGAGGAATATGTTTGGGCAAAATTAATTCTTCACTTAATTTCATATTTATTACTGCTCTTTCAATTATATTTTCTAATTCTCTTACATTCCCCGGCCAGGAATAATCTGATAATATATTTAATGCTTCCGGCGAAATACCTTTTATGTTTCTTCCAAAATCCTGATTATATTTTCTGATCAGATTGTTAACCAAGAGAGGCACATCTTCTTTCCGTTCCCTTAAAGGAGGGATATAGATAGGAATAACATATAATCGGTAATAAAGGTCATCCCTGAACCTTCCTTCTTTTACCGCATTTTTTAAATCAATATTAGTAGCTGATATTATTCTAACATCCACATTAATAGGGCTTCTTCCCCCTACTCTTATAATCTCTTTTTCTTGAAGCACCCTCAATAGCTTAGCCTGTAAATTCAGGCTCATCACTCCGATTTCATCTAAAAATATAGTCCCCTTATTGGCTTCTTCGAATAGTCCCTTCTTTCCGGTCTTTTTGGCTCCGGTAAATGAACCTCCCTCATAACCAAATAGTTCACTTTCTAATAAAGTATCCACTAAAGCAGAACAGTTTACCCGAATAAATTGCTGATTTTTTCTTTTACTAATATGATGTATGGCGTGAGCGAAGAGTTCTTTTCCGGTTCCACTTTCCCCCTGAAGTAATACGGTCGCTGGAGTTTGGGCAGCTTTCCTGGCCTGTTCTTTAGCGATAACCATTCCCCTGCTTTTCCCTACAATATCTTCAAAAGTATATTTCGATTCTAAATGTCTAACCCTTTGTTTGACCCTCTTTAATTCCTTATTCAAATATTCTATTTCCGAAACATCATGTATCACCGCCACACTACCTTTCAAAATCCCTTCTACTATAACCGGTGCTACATTCACTATTACCTCTTTACGATTAGGCCCAACACGCATTCTCACTCCGTGTACCGGTTTCCTGGTTCTCAGTACTTTTAAATGCATACTTTCGCCCTCATCAGGAATATCAATGGTAGGCGGTTTCCCTAATACATCTTCTTCTGTTAGTCCTGCGAGCCGGGTATAAGCAGGATTAATAATAGTATGTAAACCATTTTCATCTACTACTGAAATAGCATCATCGGTAGAATGAATAATTGCCTTTAGAGTGCTCTGAATCTCCTTTTGTGTGGCAATTTCTTGCAACCATTTATCTTTATTTGTATTAATCTTCTCTTTCATAAACAAACAACCTTATTCTAATTTTCCAATTAGCTAATTCACCAATTCACCAATTGAATTCAATTTTATATTAATTATTATTGCTACCTACATTCTATCCAATACTTATATTTTGTCTATTTCCTTTTTCTTTTCTTTTTTTGTCTCTTGTAGGGGTCGGATTTATCCGACCCGAAACAAGTTCGATGAATCGAACCCCCTACCTCTCTTTTTTCTCCTTCACGCGATACGCAATACAAATAAGGCTCCTGATTTCTTTTTTCTTAACGAGATACGATTCACGAGATACGAGATACGAATTGTTTCTCCACGATATCCGCTATTATATGCTATCTTCACTCATTACTTATCACTTATTACTCATTACTGTATTATCTATTCAACATCTTTTGGGCATGCTGGATAGTAATCTCGCCCATCTGACTTCCGTCTAACATGCGGGCAATCTCTTTAACCCGTTCTTCTCCTTCCATCTCTTTTAACCTTATCCCGGTCTGATTATTTAAAATATATTTCTCAATATAAAAATGTTTCCCGGCCCTGCAGGCTATCTGAGGCAGGTGAGTTACACAAATTACCTGCCTTTTTTGGGAAAGCGCCTTCAGTTTTTGAGCGATTACCTCACCCAAGCGTGCCCCTACCCCACTATCAATTTCATCAAAGATTAACGTCGGAACTTGATCTACCTCGGAAAGTATTGATTTTAAAGCTAACATTATTCTCGAAACCTCTCCCCCTGAGACAATTCGAGCTAAAGGGCGCAATTTTTCTCCTACATTAGGAGAAATCATAAACTCAATATCGTCTACCCCTTTTGGACCTACTTTATATTTTTTGCCTTCTATTTCTATTCCGTTATCATCCTTGTAATTATTAATTGAAACTTTAAACTGACATCTCTTCATATTTAAATCTTCTAATTCTCTTACTACCATCTTTTGTAAATCATCGGCAATCTTTCTCCGATTGATGCTTAGTTGGTTAGAAATAGCGGCAATTACGTCTTCCAAAGAATCAACTTCTTCATTTAATTTCTCTAATTTATCTTCACTGCAATCGATGACTTCTAATTCCTGATATATTTTTTGGCGATATTCTAATATTTCTTCGATGGTGGAGCCATATTTACTCTTTAAACTATTAATCAGATTTAATCTTCCCTCAATTTCTTTTAATCTTCGGCTATCCAAATCTATTTCATCTTTATATTTTACAATTTCATTTACAATATCCTCAAATTGATATCCTACTTCTTTTAAATTTTCTCTTATCTTTTCTATCCGCCGGTCTAGCGAGGCAATTTCTCCTAAATCTGCGGAAACTTCGTTTAAGGAATCTCTTACTGAGACTTGTTCTGCCCCACCTTCATAGAGAATAAAATTAGCTTTTTCCATGGTCTCAATAATTTTTTCCGCATTTTTTAAAACCATCTCTTCCTCTTCTAAAACCTTGTCCTCACCTTTAACTAAAGATGTTTTATCTATTTCTTCTAACTGAAATTTTAGAAAATCTATTTTTTTTAAATTTTCTTCTTTGTCTTTTAATAATTGAAATAACTTTTTGCTCTTTTCCCGCCACATTCGATAATTATCAGATAACTCTTTTCTGTATTTAATAATTTTGTCTCCACCCAGGTTATCCATCAGGTCAATATGTTTGGAAGGGTCTAAAAGAGATTGATGATTATGCTGACCGTGTAAATCAACTAAAAATGTACTAATCTCTTGAAGTGTGGATAAATTTATCAACCTCTGATTAACCCAGCATTTACTCCGTCCTTTTTTATTAACCTCCCGCCTAATAAGCAAAGCCCCCTCTTTATCAACAATTTCTATATCTAAATTCAAATTATTTATCAGCTCTTTTTCCTGGGGAGCTAACAGAAACAGTCCTTCTACCATCAAACTGTCTTCTCCGTCTCGAATTAAATCAGAAGCGGCGTAACCTCCCAAAATTAAATCTATCGCTTCTATGATAATAGATTTCCCGGCTCCGGTCTCACCGGTTAAAACATTTAATCCTTCCTCAAATTCAATATTTAATTCTTTTATTAAAGCCATGTTCTTTATATTTAATTGAAATAACATTTATTTCTGCATCCACCCCTTGGAAATAAAATTAATTATAATGATGTTGTAGGGGCACAATGAATTGTGCCCTCTTTATTTTATTGCCTTTCGTTTGCCTTGGGCACGATGCATTGTGCCCCTACTAAACGCTCTACGCTGTACGCTCCACGCTAATTTATTTACTTATTAATCTGTCCGCTCCATCTCAATTTTTCCCGCAAAATAGCATAAAAACTCTTTTCTTTAAAGGTAATTAATCGAGCTTTATGGTCTGATTTTTTTATTATCACTTCATCTTTTGGTTTTAAAATAAAGCCCTCTTGCCCATCTATGGTTACCATTACTTTTTCTTCGCTTGATTCCAATTTTATTTTTACCTGGTCATTTTCACCGACAATAAAAGGCCGGGCAGATAAAGTATGGGGGCAGATAGGGGTAAGAATTATAGAATTTATATTGGGATTGACAATAGGACCACCGGCAGAAAGAGAATAAGCGGTAGAACCCGTAGAGGTAGAGACCACCAATCCATCAGCCGAATAAGTGATAACATAATCATTATTTACATAAGTAGCCAGGCAGATAATTCGGGCAAAAGCTCCCTTACCTATAACTACATCATTTAAAGCAGTAAATTTTTTAATCTCTTCTTCTTTTCTTTTCACTGTACAACTTAACATCATTCTCTTATCAAGAAAATATCTCCCTTGATACAGTTTCTCTAAAGACTTTTCCAGGTCATCGATGCTAATTTGAGTCAGAAAGCCTAATCCTCCTAAATTCACTCCAAAAACCGGTATATCTTCGGCAGCGGCCAATCTAGCTGCTCTAAGGAGAGTTCCGTCTCCCCCCAAAGAGATTATTAGATCAACTTCTTTAAGAAATTTTTCAGTAGGGCAATTTAATTCTTTCTTTCCTATTTCTTCGCCCATATTTCCTTCTATGCAAACTTTCAGTTTTTTAGAATTTAGCCAATCAATTATCCTGCAGGTAGTTTCACGAGTCTTTTCTTTTTTATAATTTACTATTAAACCCACGCTGTCTAATTTCATCTCCACCCTCCTTGAAGCAAATAATATAAGATCAAACTAAAAATTGCTCCTGCCAAAAAATACACTAACTTTATTACTTTTTGACGTATAGTACTTTCGAATTGAAATTTTACTTCAGAAATACTCTTATTTTTCATATTTAATAAAAGAATACCACTCGGTTGGTAAGCAAGGTAATATTCTAACATCTGTCTTCGGGTCTCCCGGTTGGTAATATAGGGAATCTTCTCTCCGCTTTTAACTTCTACTACGTAGACTTTCCCTCTCTTCCTCGCTAAATAATCTATCCGCACCAGGTAGCGATGAATCTTATCTCCGATAGTTATAAGGAGTGGTTTGCTTTTTTGAGCATCTAAAATCACGTAACCGTTCTTCTTTAATATTTTCTCTGCTTCTTTTTCCGCCTGCCTGCTCTTGGAGAACCTCTTCCTTAATCTCTTAGCCCTTAACCAATTGCCTATCTTGATAAATAGAAACAGGCAGATTATCCCTCCGCTAATAAATAAAATAAAGACTAAAACACCATTTTCATTTATGTTCAAAAACTTCACTCCAAATATTATTTTCTGGGAGAAAGTTCCTGGTGAGCTTGTTTTGTCACTTCTTCAACAATTTGCGGAAAATTCTTTATCTTATCTTCTTTGGAATTTTTCACTAAATAGATGAGATATTCTATATTACCGGAAGTTTTTTTTAGGGGAGAAAAAGTTAGACCCTGAATACTAAAACCCATTTCTTGCGCCTTATCGCCAACTCTTTCGATTACCATCTGATGGACTTCTGCCTTTTTTACTATTCCGCCCTTTTGGATAAACTCCCGGCCTGCTTCAAACTGTGGTTTGATTAAAGCCACCACTTCTCCTCTTCCCTTAAGTAGATTATACACTGCTGGCAAAACTTTATCTAATGAAATAAATGAGACATCTATGACAGCCAATTCAAAAAGGTCATCAAATTTATCGATAGTAAGGTATCTTATGTTGGTTCTATCCATAATTACTACTCGGCTATCTTTCTGCAGTTTCCAGGCTAACTGCCCGTAGCCTACATCTATACAATAAACTTTATCGGCTCCGGATTTCAAGAGACAATCAGTAAAGCCCCCCGTAGATGCACCAACATCAATTACTCTCTTTCCTTTGACATTGACATTAAAGATATTAAGGGCTTTCTCTAATTTTTCTCCACCCCGGCTTACAAAAGCACTCTCCTTTTTTATTACTAAAATGTTGCTTTTAACCCTGATCTTTTGTCCTGATTTATCGACTCTTTCCCCCTCCACTAAAACTTCTCCCGCCATAATAGCGCGTTTAGCTTTCTCTCTGGTGGGAAAAAATCCCTTTTCGACCAGTAATATATCCAGACGTTCTTTTTTTGATTTTTCCAAATCTATAAAATCACCTCTTAAATTAGTCGTTAGTACAAGAAGGCACGGCACACCGTGCTCCTCCTTTTCTTTTGTAGGGGCACAATGAATTGTGCCCTCTTTGTTTTACTGCCTTATGTTTACTCTGCTAAGCACGTATCTACTAAGCAGGGATTACAGAAAAAGGAAATTCTTATACAATCAAGTTAAACTAAATTATTGCGCATAGTATCCAGGCCATTGCCATTCCTATAAAGGCTCCCACTATAACTTCAAAAGGGGTGTGCCCGACCAACTCTTTGAAACGCTTGTCTTTTAATTTTATTTCTTTAAAAAATTCCAAAATAATTTTATTTAATACTTTAGCCTGTTCTCCCGTTTCTCTCCTTACCCCGGCTGCATCGGCCATAATAATAAAAGCGACCACTATAGCAAAAGCAAACAAAGGAGATTCCCAGCCTTCTTTTATGCCAATGGTGGTAGCCACACACACAGAAAGGGCGGAATGAGTACTGGGCATCCCTCCTGCTCCAACAAATCTTCTAATATCCCATTTTTTTTCAGTTGCATAAAATACTATTAGTTTTAAGCTCTGATTGAAAACCCAGGTGATAAAAGCAATTATTATAATCTCATTTCTAAAAATCAGGTATAAATCAGCAATGTTTATCTCTATCACTCCTTATTTTCGACATTATTTATTTAGTTTATGGTTTAATCCAATCTTCGTCCCTAAGCAAAGGCATGCTGATATCTATATGTCCGACTAAACTCTCCGCCTCATTCCCCTCCACTAATATTTGCACACCTTCAATGGGAGGAATTTCGGTTAAAGTATTTACTATAGAGTAGACAGTCATCAATTCGCCACTACTTCCTCCGGAATGATTTTTAAATATTTCCTCAGATAGGTCTATGTAAACAATATCATCAACAATATATACTTCATTGACTTGCGTTCCTCCGGGAATCGTGGGATAGAGTTCGGAACTTTCCGGACCTTTTATCAGCTCAATAACTGCCTGTCTGGCCAAAGAAGGGGTTTGGGATATTTTTCTTTTTTCGGGTACTAAGTACATCGCTTGAGAATCAGAGAAGTACAGGTTAACTTCGACCAGCTCTTCTGTCGGCACAGGTTGAACTTCTTTTATTTCTTCTTCCTTATAAGGGGCTTCTTTAGTAATAATAGGCTTTTCTGTATATCTTTCCCATGCCGGAATAATAAACTTATTAAATATTAGATAACCAGCAATTATGAGTACTGCAATTATTAATACTAAAGGGACAATTTTCGGGTTATTTCTTTTCTTCTTCAGTTTTCTATTTTTAACCATAATAATTAATCCTATCCACCATTATCCGGGGTAGTTTCTATATAATATTTTATGGCTTCAAACAAGGCCTGAGCGGCATTTTCTCTAAACTTACTAGTTTTTAGTAGCTTTTCCTCTTTAGGGTTAGAAATAAAACCAACCTCTACAATAACAGCTACCATATTTGCTCCCTTTAGCACTACAAAGGGAGCTTGCTTTACTCCCCTGTTTTCCAATTTTAGATAATTTACTAATTTTTTCTGTACAATATCTGCAAAATCGAGACTATATTTAATGTTAGCGCTTTCTTCCAAATCAGCGATAATTAAGGCTAAATCAGCATCTACCTCCGGGTGAGCCCTGCTGGCTCTATTTTCTCTATCTGCTACATCCCTGGCAGAGGCACCGATATATTTGGAACTTAATACGAAGGTTTCTATTCCTTCGGCACTGGGGCGATGGTTTAAAACCGAATTAGCATGTAAACTTATAAATACAAAACCATTTTTCTGGTTAGCGAAATTTGTTCTATTTTCCAGATAAACAAATTCATCTTTACTTCTGGTTAAATAGGTAGGGATACCAGCCCCTTTTAATAATTTCTCTAAATAAAGAGCGATTCCCAAAGTAACATCTTTTTCTTTTAAGCCGGTAGGTCCGATCGCTCCCGGGTCTTTCCCCCCATGTCCGGGGTCAATAATTACTACTCTGTTGCCGGTTATCTCAGGTCCGGGAGCAGACTTTTCTTCCGACTTGGCGGGAAGAGTTTGAGAAATGGCTGCCTCTTTACCTGATTTGAATATATCAATCACCACCCTATCGGGTTCAATAAGGCTGAAAACTTCATATTTTGCTTCCCGATAAAGGTCAAATACCACTCTGGTAATTTCCTCATTAAATTGAGCTGTCCTTACTGTCTTTATCACTCCGTCATCTATCTTTATCTGTTTGAAAGTATCCTCTAATTTTACAATAGATCCCATTATATCGATAAAAATTCTATCCGGATTGGTTAATTTATCAGCCCTAAATTCTGTCTTTTCAGATAAATCTATCACCACCCTGGTTTTGTCGGGGTGAGAATAGCTTCTGACTTTTAATAGATAAGGTCTTATGGTATTAATAGATAAAGTTTTGGTCTGGTTGTCCCATTTAATATCTACTTCGGCAATAAATTTTATCACTTCTAAAGGTATCATTACCCGGTTATTGAGAATTCTTGCTGGTATTTCCAGAGGAATTACCTTTTCATCTATCTCCAAAGTAGGGTCATCGATAACTAAGCGGGCTGTACGACCATTGATATTTACGGTCATCAACTTTAAAGCCGGAAACCAGGTAATTCTTCCTCCTAAAGCTTCCACCACATTACGAGCCGAAACAAATAATCGGTCATTCTCAATAACTGAAAGGACAACGGTTTCCAGTGGTTTATTGTCTAACAATATCTTTATTTCTGAAGATTGGGCAAAAATTGAAGAAAGAGAGAATAAAATAGCAAATACAGCTGTTATTAAAATTATATAGAATATTTTTTTCATATAATCTATTCTATCCCTCCTGGGCTAAATATCTAAAGAATAAAACTTTCAAAATAGCTGCCAAAGGAACAGCCACTAACACTCCCAATATTCCTAACAACTGACCGCAAATTAACATCGATAAGATTACGGTCAAGGGGTGCAGACCTAACCCTTTCCCTAAGATATTTGGGTTAAGATATATCGCCTCAAGCTGATTAACTAAAACAAACAAAACTACAATCATCACCAATGTCCACCAGGGGCTGCCCAGAGCAAAAATTAAAGTCAGGACAACTCCCACAATAGGTCCTAAATAGGGGACAAAGTTAAACACTCCGCTAACAATCCCGATAATCAAGGCAAATTTTAAATCTAAAAAGTACAACCCTATACCAATCAATGTCCCTACAATAAAGCAGACTATTATTCGACCACGAATAAACCCGCTGATAATATAATCTATTTCCTCCAGTACTTCTTTGAATTCTTTTTTATTTTTCTTCGATACGAAAATATACAAATTCTCTTTAAATTTAAACATATCTCTCATTAGATAAAATAAAATTAAAGGAACAATCACTATACCAAAAGTAATACTGGAAACTATATTGGAAAGATAAATTATGATGGTCTGGGAAAAACCCAATACACTCTTCTGAAGTTCGGATAAATTTTCTTTGAGTAAAATCTCTACATCAGCAGGATCTATGAATTTTGAAAGCTGAGGTTTTATAGATAAAATTAGATTCTGGTAATTTTCGATAAAATGAGGAATCTCCTTATATAAAATATTAAGCTGATTAATTAAGCTGGGAATTAGAAAAAATATAGTTAGGATTAACAGGGCTATTATTATTCCAAAGACGATAACAATAGCCAATACTTTCGGGGCCTTCTTATTAAGAAGAAATTTATATAAAGGATCGAAGAAATAGGCTAACATCAAAGCAAAACTAAAATATATGAACAACCACTTTAGCTTGCTCAATACATAAAATAGAATGACAATACCAATGGCAATATTGATAATAAAATTTAATCTTTTATCTTTTACGAATTCCATAAATAGCTTTCCACCTGAAACAACTTTTTACTTATCTATTTATAACAGATTAGCTCACATTATTCAATTTTTTTCCAATAACGTCAGTCATTGCTCTGGTTTATCAGAGCGCGGCAATTTCATATATCGATTTTGTCATTGCGATCGACCCCAGGGAGCACGGCAATCCCAACCTTATATGTTATTCCCACAATCTTTATGTTCTTCTCTCAATTCCTTATGTCATTCCCACGAAAGTGGGAATCTATCTTTTTCTATCTTTGCAATTAACCAATGGAGCGTGGTAATTTCATATATATATTCTACATCTATTTTTAGTTATCCTTCTTTTTTAATCTAATAATTAAAAAATCCGAAAAATTATTTTTCGGATTTTTTTTATTTAACTAAATTTGATAAATAATGGTGGAGGCTATTAGACGAGTTTCGCAGCTTTATAGAAGTCTAAATCTTTTGACTTGTATTAAATATTGCAGTAAGTTAAATAACAAATATGCAGAAATGGTACAAATGTATTGGATTCAAAGATAGTGTAAAATTTTAGTAGGGATTATATTGACTTATTTTCGCTTTAGGTTTACTATTGATATCGTGCTTGCTTTTATTTTATAAAAAACGATTGTAATAGCATAGGAGGTAAATTGTGAAAATAAATAACAAATATTTAAAAATAATCTTTATTTCTACCATATTGTTTTTATTAATTTTTAGTGTATCTATTGCCTCCTTCGGACAAGAACTTACCGGAGAAGAAATTATAAGAAAGGTAAGTGAATTGATGAATCAGGATACCGTCCAGGCAAAAGTAAAAATGACTATTACTACATCCTCTGATAATGAAAGAGTCTTTATCTATGATTCATACAGTAAAAACAAAGGTGAAAAAAATCTATTACGTTATATAGAGCCCAAACGGGCAAAAGGACAGGCTATCCTGATGCTCAACTATGCTGACGATATCTGGATGTATTTCCCCCGTACAAAACGAATACGTAAACTCGCCACCAATGCTAAAAGTCAAAAAATGGAAGGCAGTGATTTCTCCTATGAAGACACAGGGGCAAGTGATTCTTTTATTGAAGATTTCAGCAGCAAAAAGCTTGGTTCTGAAAAAAAAGAAGGATATGATTGTTACAAGATAGAGATGTTGAAAAAAGAAGGCATTGAATCCGGCTATTCCCGATTAATTATGTGGGTAATCAAAGATAACTTTATCCCTATAGCCATAGATTATTATGATGCGGAAAATCCTGAGCTTTTATTAAAAACCCTGATTCAATATGATATTAAGAACATAGACGGTATTCCTACAGCGACAAAAATGGTAATGTATAATAAACTGGAAGATTCACAGACAAGCATAGAAATGCTCGAAATAAAATACAATATAGAATTAGATGACAGTCTATTCACTGAAAGATATTTAAAAAGGAAATAAACTATGAGAGATAAAATTTTAAAAGCTTTAGCCAAACTGCATGCTCAACATCCCTGGAAGATGGTAATTGTGGTACTTATTATCACTATAATAATGGGCGCTTTTGCTTCACAATTAGAACAGAGCATGCGATGGACTGATCTGCTTCCTACGAAGAGTGAAAAGACAATCCAATACAATAAAGTAATAAACGAATTTGTATCAGCCACCAATATAATAGTAGTAGTTGAAGGTGAGGAAGAAGAAATAAAAGCTTTTGCGGAAACAGTTGTTCCAAAAATCAAGCTGACAACTGATCCCAAAGACAGACAACTTTATGTTAAACGAATTGATTACAAACAGGATGTCGATTTTATCCGCGAACATGCTTTAATGCTGGTCAAAGCTGATGATTTGCAAAATATGAAAGAGCTGTACCAAAATCCTAATTTAGTTCCCCTGCTTACCAATTTAAACAACAGTTTTGAAAAGGAATATGTTTATCCCTAATTTCAGCATGACGGATATGAGCAAAATGATTTCCGGAACAGATACCATTCAAAAAGTAGTTGACAAAGTTCTAAAAGATTATCCGGAAGTAAAGGCAGGGCTCACCGGAATGATTCCTCTGGGTCGGGATGAAATGGTTTATAGCGAGCAAAGTATGGGTTATACCAGTATATTTGCTTTTATTGCTATCTTAATTTTATTAATTCTTTCTTTTCGAATGTGGGCTGCTCCCCTCTTTGCCCTTCTGAATTTAGCGGTCGGACTCATTTGGGCAATCGGACTGACCGCTATCCTGGTTAAGAGTTTGAATATTATGACTTCAATGGTAGCGGTAATCTTAATCGGATTGGGAATTGATTTTTCCATACATATAATCTCCATCTTCACCGAAAATCGCTCTATGGGAAAATCGATTGATAAATCCATAGAAGAAACTTTTCTAAAAAGCGGAAAAGGAATATTAACCGCCGGCTTAACAACTTGTGCTGCTTTCCTTGCTCTGGTTATCAGTTCTTCACGTGGGATGAAAGAGATGGGTATTGTTAGCAGCACCGGTTTGCTGGCTATATTAATAGTAACTTTTCTTTTTCTACCTTCCCTACTGGTATTGCGGGAACGCCGCCTGGAAAAGAAATTGGCGGAAGGAAAAATAAAGACAAAACCAGTATATAAAGATATTTCCTTCCAATCATTCGGGAAAAGTTGCAACTGGTTATCCAGACGTTATAGTGCTACCTTAATTTGCGCAATATTAATTACCATTATTTTACTGATCTCCGCCTTAAAAATATCTTTTGATCATAATTATATGAATATGGAACCAAAAGGGTTAACTTCAATCACCCTGCAAGATACAATATTGGATAAATTTGACTTGAGCATGGATTATGCCTTACTTCTAACTGACAGTATTGAAGAATTAAGAGAAATGGCTAAAAAACTGAAAAATGTAAAATCAGTAGCGCTGGTTGATGATATCTCGATATACTTACCATCTTTTGAAGAACAGCAAAAACGAATTCCTATTATCCGGGAAATCAATCAAGCAATATCAAACGCGACATTAAAACATGACCTTACGGAAGCTGAATTTAATCAATTGCTTTTAGAATTAGAAAGATTAGAAATGAATATTATGGAAATCCAGGATATGGCTGAAGAATTTCAAAAATATGCAGCACCTTATTTTAAAAAAACTGCTCTTAAAATGGCTACTGTAGAAAATATTAAATTCGAAGATCTTCCTCTATCTATTCTGGATAGATATTCCAACCGAAATCGGAATCAATTCTTAATGACCATCTTCCCTTCAGGAAATATGTGGCAGGATATAGATTATCTTAATCGTTTTACTAACGATTTAGATAGAGTAAGTGAAAAAGTAACCGGTATGCCCCCGGTAATGAAAGAACTTATCAGTGTAATAGGTAATGACGGAAAAAATGCAGCATTATTAACTATTTTAGTAGTTTTTATGCTCTTGTGGCTCGATTTCCGCAAAATCAAATATGCCGTAATAGCGATGATACCTTTAGTAGCTGGGTTTGTCTGGATGGTTGGTTTAATGAAATTAACCGGCATGCAGCTTACTGTTGTAAACGTAATGGGATTGCCGATGATTATCGGTATCGGGATAGATTATGGAGTCCATGTTGTTCATCGCTGGCGCATTGAAGAGACAGGAAAAGTAAATAAAATCTTTGCAAGTACAGGAAAGGCTATTCTTCTTAGTGCCCTCACCACAATGTTAGCTTTCGGTTCTTTGGTATTTTCCATCTGGCGTGGGTTTGGCAGTCTCGGCGCAGCTATGTTCATCGGTGTCGGTGCCTGCTTCCTCTCAACAGTTATAATTCTATCCGGAATTATCGGATTATTAGAAAGAAAAAATTAAGAATTCGTTCTCTTGACATGTCAACTTCGCCACTTAATTCAATTTAAACTCTCCTAAACCCTTACTGCAGTTGTTTTTCCTTTTTTATCCCATATATAGTGAAATGATTATATAATACAACTTACTATAATCATTATATGATATTTTATGTTGAAACATAAAGGAGGAAAACTTTGCTAATTGCGGCTCATTCTATATCCGAATAAAGATGTATAATGGGGAGGGTGATTTTCCCTTCTTATATATTTTTTAGTCATTCATCTTCTCTTTAGCATTACACGATAAAAATAATTCAAATTTTCTCTTTTCCAAATTTTAATTATTTTTGAGTGTTATGCTTAGCAAATTAGTTACCCGCGGAAAGTAAAATTTTTTACTTTACGATCACGTCTGCTGGTAATGCTAAGCTATTCGAGTGACAGTTCGAATCGCTGTTCGTTAACCTCTGTACCCCATTGCATTCCTTTGTGCTGTTCAACGAGTTCAAAACCATTCTTCTCGTAGAGGTGTTTCGCAGCATTAAGACCCTCAAAAGTCCAGAGGTATACCCGTTTGTATCCTTTGCTCCTGCAAAAGTTAAGAGCCTCTTTAATAAGCCGGCCACCAATACCTCTTCCACGCAAGACATCGGATATGATAAACCACCGAAGATGCGCTCCTTCTTTTTCGGTGTGAATCCCGTCGATGGTAATAGAGCCTTCAACTCGATCTCTAAGTGATGCGGTCCAAAAACCATCACGCTTTTCGTCATATCTAGTTAGAAATTCTGAAAGCTCAGTAGCCACTTTTGCTTCAAAAAATACTGTAAAATCCCAATTCTCGTGGTAGTAAGTACCGTGAAGTTCAGCAACTCGACCTATTGAACCAGGAATATAGCCCTTTACTATTTCTACATTTGACATACATTACCTCTCAATTAATTCATTTCGATTTTTATCAACTTATAAAACCTTTTATAAAAAACATTGCTTTAATTAAATTACTACATAAACTTACAAAGTCCTTCCTTTTTTTTAATATTTTTTATTTTTTCTTCTGCTTTTAACAGCTTTTTCAAAACTTTCAGAAAGTAACCGTTAGAGCTTCAGGGAGCCAATATATGATAGTTTATGTCTTAGATGGCAAGCGTCCTATCTTTATAATCCTCCAAATAAGAAAACCCGCCAGGGTGCGCATTGTTAAGAGGCGTAGCGAGTGTGTTACATGTATTATACATTAAAAGCAAATAGGCGTCATAATTTGTTTAAAGCCAAGCTGTCCCTATTATCTCCTATTAGATTTTAGAACTTATCCAAAAGCTTTATTCAGTTTACTTACAAGAAGATTCTAATGAAAACGGTCAGCTTGTTCATTTATTACTATCGGACTTCGCCTTAAACGACGGAAACCTTTACCCTACATACAAAAAACCCTTCAACTTATTAGTCAAAGGGTCTTCGCGTCTACTATGGTGGAGGC
>NBMG01000042.1 GCA_002084865.1 Candidatus Atribacteria bacterium 4572_76 | reverse complement strand
AATGCTATTTCAGAATTTGCTGCCCAGAAAAAAGGAATTATATCACCGGTGGCAGGTAAAGCCGACATTCTAATTGTTCCCGATATTGCCTCCGGAAATATCTTTGGCAAAGCGCTTACCTATTATGCCAATTACCAGGTAGGACATACATTAGTGGGGACAAAGGCTCCGGTAATAATACCCTCCCGAGCAGACAAAAGTGATGTAAAGTTAAACTGCATCGCCGTTTCTATCTTATGTAGTATAAATGATACAGGGGACGGTTCTCTGTGTTAATTTGGTTTAAAATTCAAAATCATTATTAATACAGAGAACCGTCCCCTGTATCATAAGAAATTATTTTTCCTGATTGGGATGTTTTATATTTTTACCATTTAATATAAACACAACTTCCTCACTTATATTAGTGGCTAAATCGGCAATTCTTTCTAAATGACGGCCAACTAAAATTAATTCTATCGCTCTTTTTATAGTTCTGGGGTCCTCTATCATATAAGTTAAAAGTTCTCTAAATATTTGGTCATTTAAATCATCAACCAAATTATCTCTTCCCCCGATTCTTTTAGCCAGAAGAGAATCTTTATTTACAAGAGAATCTATCGAAGTTATCACCATCTCTTGAGCCAATTTTGCCATTCGGGGGATATCAATTAAAGGTTTAAGTAAGGGTTGTTTTATTAATTCGAGTGTCCTTTGGGAAATATTTACCGCCTGGTCTGCTATTCTTTCTAAGTGACTAACAATTTTCATAGTAGAAGTAATAAACCTCAAATCAACAGCCATAGGCTGTTTCAAGGCCAAAAGTTTTAAACATTGATTATTTATTTCTATCTCCAAAAGGTTAATTTCTCTGTCTCGGTCTATTACTTCCTGGGCTAAAGTTGAATCTCTTTCTACTAAAGCCTTTATTGATTTGGCAATAGCATCTTCAGCTAAAGAAGCCATTTTTAATAAATCTTCTTTTAGAATATTTAATTCTTGGTCAAATTGCCTTTCCATTTTTTTATCCTCCTGGTTATTTTGATTCAAAGAACCATTCCTCAATTCATTACTAATTTTGTATCTTGTATTTTGCATTTAAAACTAACGACTAATTCATTTAGCCAAAGCGGCCGGTAATATAATCTTCGGTAATTTTTTGACTGGGGTTAGTGAAAATCTTTTCGGTCTTATCAAATTCAATTAATTCTCCCAACATCAAAAAAGCTGTCAAATCCGAAACGCGAGCTGCCTGCTGCATATTGTGGGTGACAATAACTATAGTATATTTTTCTTTTAACCTCTGAATCAATTCCTCAATCTTGGCGGTAGCGATAGGGTCTAAGGCAGAGCAGGGTTCATCAAAAAGAATTACTTCAGGTTTAATAGCCAGAGCCCGGGCAATACATAGTCGTTGCTGCTGTCCGCCCGATAGATCTAAAGCGGGGGTATTCAGCCGGTCTTTAACTTCTTCCCATAAGGCAGCAGCTTGCAAGCTATTCTCTACCCGTTCTCTCAACTCATTCTTGCCTTTAACGAAACCATTAATTCGGAGTCCATAGGCAACATTTTCGAAGATAGATTTAGGGAAGGGGTTAGGTTTTTGAAAGACCATTCCTATTTTTCTTCGAATTTCTACTACATCCACATCTTCAGCATAGATATTTTTGTGATTAAATAAAATATCTCCTTCTATCTTTGTTCCTGAAATAACATCATTCATTCGATTAAGAGTTCGAATAAAAGTGGATTTACCACATCCCGAGGGACCTATAATAGCAGTTACGGCATTGCTTTTTACAATAAGATTTATATTTTTTAGCACTTGATTTTTTTCATAGTAAAAATTTAGATTTTTGACCTGCATCTTTATGTTATTTTCTTTTTGAATGATTTTATCTACCATTTTTTACTCCTTCTAAATCGATTACGTAAAGCGAAGGCAATTAAATTTAATCCTAAAACCAGAAGAACTAAAACCAAAGCTGTTCCATAGGCAATAGGCACTTGAGATTCTGGATGGGTTCCTTCGGTCATTAAGGCATAAATATGATAAGGTAGAGTTTGAACTTCACTGAAAATAGAGTTAGGAAGCCGCATGGTATAAAAGGTTGCTGCTGTAAAAAGAATGGGGGCGGTTTCTCCCGCTGCTCGTCCAATAGAAAGTATCGAACCGGTTAAAATTCCAGAGATTGAGTTAGGCAAGATAACCTTCTGAATGGTTTGCCACTTGGTAGCTCCCAAAGCTAAAGATGCTTCCCGGAAAGATTGAGGAACTGCCGAGAGAGCTTCCTCACTAGCTCGAATTATAGTAGGTAGGATTAATATACCTAAAGTTAAACTTCCTGAAAGGATAGAAACGCCAAAATTTAGAAATTTTACAAATATTGCCAGACCAAAAAGTCCAAAGACTACTGAGGGTACTCCGGCTAAATTGTTAATACCTATTCGAATTATCCTTATCAATCGATTTTGGGCGGAATATTCAGTTAAATATATGGCGGCAGAGGTTCCCAGAGGGAGAGCAAAACAGATTGCTCCAATAGTTAAATAAAGCGTGCCCAGGATGGCAGGAAAGATGCCGCCAGCTGTCATTCCTTTTTGGGGCATCTGGGTTAGAAATTGCCAGTTAATTACTTTTATCCCTCTGGAAATAATAAAATAAAACATCATAAAAACAGAAGATAAAATTATCATTACCATTGATGTAAGGAATAAGTAGGCTAATTTTTCTTTGTCTCTTCTTTTTTTCATTGAGAAGTTCTCCTAAATTTGGTTAAAAAATAATCAGCAGTTAAATTAAGAGCCAAGCTTACCATAAAAAGAATACAGGCAAGGCTGAATAAGGCATGATAATGACTGCTCCCCACTACAGCTTCACCCATCTCTAAGGCAATAGTGGCAGTTATCGGTCGTGCTGGTTGCAAGAAAGAACGAGGGATAACTGCTGCTCCACCGGCTACCATCAATACCGTCATAGTCTCACCAATAGCTCTACCCATACCTAACAAAACTGCTGTACTAATTCCCGAAAAAGCGGCAGGTACTATGACCTTTATTATAGTTTCCCATTTGGTTGCCCCTAAAGCATAGGATGCTTCCTTGTAATCTTTGGAGACTGAAAAAAGTGCTTCCTCAGAAAGGCTGGTAATGGTAGGGATAGTCATAAGGGCAAGGAGTAGAGAAGCGGTAAGGGAGCAAAGCCCTATAGGTAAATCTAAAAGATTTTGCAGCCAGGGGCCTAAAACTACTATTCCTAAAAAGCCATAAATTACCGAGGGGATACCGGTCAGCATTTCGATGGCCAATTTTAAAAAATTTCTTACTTTTGGAGTGGCTAATTCGGAGATATAAATAGCCGCAGAAATTCCCAGAGGAACTGCTATAATCAATGCCCCTAAGGTAATCCAAAAAGAACCGAGAATTAAAGGGAGTACTCCAAACTCAGGGGGGTCACAAGTAGGATACCAGGACTTCCCCCAGAGAAATTTTATAAAATTGATTTCTCTAAAAAGGGGAAGTCCTTCCTTGAATAAAATTAAACTTATACCCACCAAGAAGAATATAGAAGTAAGTGAAGAGAGTAGAAATATATTTTTTATTATCTTTTCTTTTAAAAAAAATTTCCCTTTCAAATTATACTCCTCATAATTTTTGATTATTCAAAAACTTAAAGGTACAAATCCTTGTTTTTCAACTATTTTTTGTCCTTCTTTAGAGCAGATAAACTTAAGAAAATCTTTAGCTACCCCTTGAGGTGCTCCATCAGTATACATATAAAGAGGACGGGAGATAGGATACTTACCACTAACTACAGTTTTTCGTTCCGGGATTACTCCGTTTACCGGTAAAGCCTTTACAGTATTACTAATATATCCTAATCCTACATAGCCGATAGCTCCTTTAGTGGTACTGATAACTGTGGCTACTGTTTGATTAGAGGCCTGAGCAAGAGATTCGGGGATAACTTTTTTACCCTTTAATACTATTTTTTCAAATGTTTCAAAGGTTCCGCTGGAGGAATCTCTGGAGACCACCACAATCTTCCGGTCTTCTCCCCCTAATTCTTTCCAATTGGATATTTTTCCGGTATAAATATCCTTTATCTCTTCTATATTTAAACCTTGAATTGGGTTAGAAGAATGGACTATAATTGCGATTCCATCCATAGCTACAATATGAGGAACAGGGCTAATTCCTTTTTTCTGACAGAGTAAAATTTCTTTTACCTTCATCGGTCGCGAAGCATCAGCGATATCACAAGTTCCTTCAATTAGAGCGGCAATACCATTCCCTGATCCCCCTCCTCGTACTGAAATGTTTGCCTGAGGGTTATTTTGCATAAAGACTTCAGCAGCTGCTTGGGCTATAGGAAGAACAGTAGTTGAGCCCTGGACAACAAGCTGTCCTTCCCCGGCCTGTGAGATGGAGATCATTAAAGTTAAGATAAGACAAGCTAAAGTTAGAATTAAAATAATTCTTTTCATTAAATCATACCTCCTAAAATGTTTTTTTGATTCTGATTTTAGTTTAAATTTCTAATGTTACATTTTGATTACAGATTAATTAAGATTTGGTTAATTTTATAATTTGTAGTTTTTAGAGGCAGATAGATGTAATTTGTAGATTTTTATAACGGGTTTTTTAATTCACTCTAAAGAGACTAAATAAAAAGAGGGTTAGTTTAAAATCAAGAATTTTTAGGAAGGGTAAAGAAAAATTTCGAGCCTTTTCCTGGTTTGCTTTCAACTCCTATCGTCCCTTGGTTAGCTTGGACAATATGTTTTACAATGGCAAGTCCTAAACCAGTCCCTCCTAATTTTCGGGAACGGTCCTTGTCTGCTCGATAAAAACGTTCGAAGATTCTGGGTAGATGTTCGGCTGAAATACCTATGCCATTATCAGCGACTTCAATATAAATGTTTTCTGCTTTTTCTAAGGCGGAGATAGAGATTTTTCCCCGGTTAGGGGTATATTTTATAGCATTATCTAAAAGATTTCTGAAAACTACTTCAATCTGTTCCGGATCTGCTTTTACTAAGGGGAGCTGAGGAGAAATATTAATTTTAACCTGCTGTTCTTTTTGGTCAATTTTTTCTTTAAACTCTAAAATGGTCTTATCGATTAAATCTCTTAAATTTATTGATTGTAAATTCATAGCTATCTCTTGGGATTCTATTTTTGAAAGTTGCAATAGTTCTTCAATTAAGTTATTTAATCTGTTACTCTGTTTTTCGATTATATCCAAAAAGTACTGTGCCTTTTCCGGGTTATTTATCGCTCCTTCTTTCAAGGTTTCTACAAATCCCTGAATGGAGGTAAGGGGAGTACGCAGCTCATGGGAAACATTGGCTACGAATTCCGACCGCATTTTCTCTAATTTTTTAATTTCAGTTATATCATTTAAAACTACTACCGCCCCCCAGACTTTATTCTTTTCGGTTAGAGGATTGGCTGAAGCATGGAATATTTTCTCTTGAGGAGAAAATAAGGTTATTTCCCGAGTCAAGGCCTGACCTTTTTGTAGAGCTTCTTTTAAAAGTTCGTTTAATTGGTTATTTCTTATAATCTCCCAGTGGAATTTTCCTAAAACTATATCAGAAGAGCAATCAATCATATTTTTTAAGGCATGATTAAAAAGTATAATCCTCCCTTCTTTATCTATAGCTACTATTCCTTCAATAACACCGGAGAGTACTACCCTCATCTTATCTTTATCTTCACTGATAATCCTTATTTTATTCTCTAATTCCTCTGACATTAGATTTAAACTATCGGCAAGTTGACCTACTTCATCTTGAGAATTAATTTTAAGTTTTTTACTAAAATTTCCCTTAGAAATCTTTTGTGAAACTTTGGTCATTTCTTGTAAAGGCCTGGTAATGGTCAAAGAGATTATTAAGCTAATTATGGAAGCGATAGCTAAAGCAATTGCGGTAGCTAAAATAATTATTTTATGAAGATTACTAATATTTTCGTTC
>NBMG01000041.1 GCA_002084865.1 Candidatus Atribacteria bacterium 4572_76 | reverse complement strand
TTTTGTTCTTTGGTTTGCATGTTGCGGAGAATCACCATATTTTTAGATAATTCTTCTTCGCCGACTATTACCGTATATCTTACTCTTAACTTATTGGCTATCCTCATTTGTGATTTTAAACTTCCTTCGGAATAATCCATATCAGCAGATAAGCCGGCATTTCTTATTTTTTGCAATAATTTAAAAGCTGAATCTTTATTCTTTTCATCAACTTTAGCCACAAATATATCTAACCCCTTTTCCTCAGGCCATTTGACTTTTTGTTGATCTATGGCAATAATCATTCTCTCTATCCCAGCAGCAAATCCTACTGCGGGAGTCGGTTTACCGCCCAATTCTTCCACTAAATCATCATACCTGCCGCCACCGGCGATAGCATTCTGAGCACCTAATTCTCCCGAAATAATTTCAAAAGCGGTTTTAGTATAATAATCGAATCCCCTTACCAATCGAGGTTCTTCATGAAACAATATTTTTTGATCATCAAGATATGATTTTACTTGTGCAAAATGTGATTCGCATTCTTGACAAAGATTTTCTATAATCAGCGGAGCTTTTTCTATGATTTTTTGGCATCCATCTTTTTTACAATCAAAAACTCTCAGTGGATTCTTTTCATATCTCATTTTACAATCTGAACATAATAATTCTTTTTTATCCTTTAGATATTTTTTTAATTTTTGGATATAATCAAATCTGCATTTTTTACAACCTACGCTATTTATTAAAATTTCCAGATTTTTTAAACCCAATTTTTTATACACATCCAAAGCAGTTATAATAACTTCGGCATCCGCAGCGGGAGATTTAGTGCCTATGATTTCGATTCCGAATTGATTAAACTGCCGGAATCTGCCTGCTTGCGGTTTCTCGCACCTGAACATTGGGCCAATATAAAATAACTTTGTTACTTTAGAAATTCTACTCATACTATTTTCTAAGTAAGCCCTAACTACCGGCGCAGTCCCTTCAGGCCGTAAAGTAAGGCTTCTACCTTTTCTATCGGGAAAGGTAAACATTTCTTTAGTAACTATATCAGTAGATTCACCTATCCCCCGAACAAAAAGATCAGTATATTCAAAAAACGGAGTTCTAATTTCTTTATATCCATATTTATTCAGTATCTCTTTTATTATATCTTCGATATAATACCATTTTGAAATATCCTCAGGTAAGATATCCTGTGTTCCTTTGGGAACTCGTATAAGCAATATTTTCCTCTCCTTTTTTCTGATTATCACGGGGACGGTTCTCCTGACAACGTTGTCAGGAGAACCGTCCCCGTGATAATCTTTAATCATTTATAGCTGTATCTACGTTCCATAAATGCCTTTTTATCAAAGGCTTTCTTTATAGCATCCTCCTGGCTAATTTTTCCTTCCATAACTAAATCTTTTAGCGATTGATCTAAGCTTTGCATCCCATCTTTCTTGCTAATCTGGATGGTTGAAGAAATTTGATAAGCCTTACCTTCTCTAATTAGATTTCTAATTGCCGGATTGGCAATCATTATTTCTAAGGCTGGGACTCTACCTTTTTCATCCAAAGTTGGCAAGAGTGTCTGGGCAACAACACCTAAAAGAGATCCAGCAAGCTGCATTCTTACTTGATTTTGTTGATGAGGAGGAAATACGTCTATTATCCTTTCTACGGTTTCAGAGGCACTAATAGTATGAAGGGTAGAGAATACCAAATGCCCTGTCTCAGCTGCGGTCAAAGCCATGGAAATAGTCTCCAGGTCTCTCATTTCTCCTACCAATATTACATCAGGATCTTCTCTTAAGGCATTACGCAATGCTGAGGCAAAAGATGGAGTATGTGAACCTATCTCTCTTTGGGAAATAAGGCAATTTTTATGAGAGTGAATAAATTCAATAGGATCTTCGATAGTAATTATGTTATCGTATCTTTTTTTATTTATAATATCGATCAAGGCAGCCAAGGTTGTTGATTTCCCACTTCCGGTGGGTCCGGTAACCAATACCAGCCCTTTATCTTTTTCGGTAAAGTCTGAAAGAATAGAGGGTAAGCTTAATTCAGAAAGGGTCTTTATTTTTTCCGGAATTAACCGAAAAGCCCCAGCCTCTCCTCGGCGATGTTTAAAGATATTTACTCTAAATCGGGAAACATTTTCTAATTCGTAAGATAAGTCTAACTCGCCATTTTTTTCAAAATAAGTCTTTTGTTTTTCGCTTAGAATAGAATATATCATTTCATGGGTAATCTCCGGTGTTAATTCAGGTAAATCTAATTTTGTTAATTTTCCATTTATACGTAACACCGGAGGAGCCCCTATATTAAGGTGTAAATCAGAAGCATCTTCATTTTTAGCTGTAACCAATAAATCTTTTATCTCCATATTTAACGTTCCTCCCGTTTTTTAAAAATAATATCAATTATATCTATCAAGCTTCTATTTATTTCTATGGTGAAATATTTGGTTAATTGTTTCATCGATATTTTCAAAGGAAGCCAGAACAATTTTTAGCTTTCTTTTGGTAACCTCTTTAATCATTTCGATAGCTTCTTCATCTGTGGGGTCAGCCATGGCCACAACTAATTCACCATTTAACTCCATTATGGGTATTGCTTTAAATTTTCTAAGAGTATCTTCTGAAATATTCTTGGATAATTGAATATCAATGTTACCAATATTTATCTGAACATAAGGAAGGTCTAACTGTTTTCCTAAAACCCAATTTATTTCATCTTGTGTAACCATTCCCAGATCAATTAATATTTCTCCGATTCTCTTTATCCTATTTTTCTGAATTTTCAATCCTTCCTCTAATTGCTCCGGAGTAATAATTTTATAGTGTACTAAAATTTCCCCCAGCTTTTGAGGATTTTTTATTTCTTTTTTATCATCTTTCATCTTAATACATCTTTTCTCCTTTACGATTATTTCTGTCATTCCGCACTTGATGCGGAATCCATAAGTAGGGGCGTATTGCAATACGCCCCTACACGAGAGATAGATTCCCGCTGGAGTTTACACTCACGAAAGTGGGTGCGGGAATGATATAAGTGGAGCGAGAACGACATACTATCAAATCCGAAATTACATTATTACCATCATAGCCGGTGGATTTCTAAGTTTATTAAAAAATCCCTGATAATACTTTTATTAAGTATCATCAGGGACGAGAATTGCTCGCGGTGCCACCCTGTTTGAATGGTAATTAATCCATTCCGCTTAACAGCCGTTTAACGTAGGCTATCCGATTAAGTTTACTATAATTTTTCAACTTAATTTGCTTTTTTTAGGGGTCTTTCGATTATCTTCTCTTTTGATTTCATAAAGAAAGATAATCTAATCTCCTATTTTCATTTTTGAAAAATATTTAATTTTTAAAATTTAAGTAATTTTATATAATTTTAACTAAAAAGTCAAATTAATTCGTATCGCGTATTGCGTATCGAGTATCGCGTCATGAAAAGAATTTAGGATCCTGATTTATATCTCGTACCTCGTGAATCGTATCTCGCATAAAATACAGTAACAAGTAATATGTAATGAGTAATAAGATTAAATTTCTGAAATTATAAGTATAGGTACTTATTACACGTTATTTATCACATGTTATAAGTTACCTGTTAATTTGGTGGTTATCTAGTTAACTGGCTATTTTTTCTTTCTCTAATTCCTAACTAAAGTTTATGCTAATGTCGATAACTTCCGCGAGTTTCCATAAATGCTTTTTTGTCTATAGCTTTTTTAATCGCTTCTTCTCTACTGATTTTACCTTCTACCAGCAATTCTTTCAAAGATTGGTCTAAACTTATCATACCATCTTTCCTGCCCATCTGAATAGTTGCAGGCATTTGGTAAGTTTTTTCTTCTCTTATAATATTTCTGATAGCCGGGGTAGCAATCATCAATTCAAGAGCAGGGACTCTTCCCTCTCCGTCTATGGTAGGTAATAAGGTTTGTGCAACTATACCTAACAGAGATTCGGCAACTTGCATTCTAATTTGATTCTGTTGATGTGGGGGGAATACATTTATTATTCTTTCTACGGTTTCAGCTGCACTATTAGTATGGAGAGTGGAAAATACTAAATGCCCGGTTTCGGCGGCAGTTACCGCCATAGAGATGGTTTCCAGGTCTCTCATTTCTCCGACTAATATTACATCAGGGTCTTCTCTTAAGGCACTTCGCAAAGCATAGGCAAAAGAATCTGTATGAATTCCTACTTCTCTCTGGTCTATAACGCAGTTTTTATGATTATGAATAAATTCAATAGGGTCTTCAATAGTGATAATATGTTCATATCTTTCTTTATTTATAATGTCTATCAAAGAAGCTATAGTGGTTGTCTTTCCACTTCCGGTAGGACCGGTAACCAATACGAAACCCTTTGACTTTTTAGTAAAAATAGATAATTCTTCCGGTAGACCCAATTGTGCAAGAGTTTTTATTTTTTCTGGTATCAGCCTGAAGGCAGCTGCCTCACCTAATCGAGTTTTAAATATATTAATTCTAAATCTTGTCATATCTTCCAATCCAAAGGAAAAGTCTAATTCATGAAGTTTTTCATATTTAGCTTTTTGTTCATCATTAATTATACTATAAATCATTTCGTGAATATCTCGCGAGTTGAGTTCAGGTAAGTCTAATTTTTTTAATTTACCATTTATACGCAAGATTGGGGGGACTCCAACAGTGATATGTAAATCCGAAGCATCCCTTTCTTTGGTGACAGCTAATAATTCTCTTATATTCATATAGTTAATTCTTCCTTTCTTAATATTGCTAAAATTAGAAAAGATTAACTGAATTTATTTATTATTCTATCAGAGATAGTTCTACTATGCAAAAAACCAAACAGAAAGTATCGAGTATATAGTATCGAGTATCGAGTAAAAACAAAGAAAAGTACCATAGAAAAAGAAGATAGGAAAATAAAAAAAAATAAATATCCTTTTCTTTATTTAGCTACCACAGTAAAGTTTACACTAACAATATAGTATCGAGTTAAGAAAGCAGAAGTCTCGAGACAGAAGCCAGAATCCAGTATTCAGAATTATTTTAAATTATGAGATTATATTGTGTACGAAGTTATTTTATATTCTTCTGACTACTGGCTCCTGAATTCTTAAATAATAATTATGGTTTTCCGTTTTAAGTTTTTAGTTTAATTATGAATAATATTTATATATTGTATGGAATTCTTATATTATATTATACGCTAAAAGTTCTACTTAAATTTAACTCGATACCCGATACTCGATACTCGATACTATTTTAGTTCTGCCTGTTCTTTTAGTATCTCTGCTTTACCGGTTTTTTCCCAGGTAAAATCTTCATCTTCCCTTCCAAAATGACCATATACCGCAGTCTTTTTAAATATTGGTCTTCTCAGTTTCAAGTGCCTTATTATTGCTTCCGGGCGTAAATCAAAATTCTTTTTGATTAATTCTAATATCTTCGATTGAGCAATGTTTTCTGTTCTAAAAGTATCTAACATAACAGATACGGGATGAGCTACCCCTATGGCATAGGCAATTTGTATTTCACATTTATCAGCTAACCCGGCAGCTACAACATTTTTTGCGATATACCTTGCCATATAACTACCTGACCTGTCTACTTTAGTGGGGTCTTTTCCGGAGAAACATCCTCCTCCATGACTTCCTACTCCTCCATAGGTATCAACAATTATTTTTCTTCCGGTAACCCCGGTATCTGCCTGTGGACCGCCTATGGCGAATCTTCCGGTAGTATTAATAAAATATTTGGTATTTTCATCAAGATATTTTGGGGGGATAACATAATTAATTACTTTTTCCTTGATATCTTTTTGAATAGTTTCATAAGGAATATCAGGGTGATGTTGGGCAGCTATTACTACCCCTTCTACCCTTTTTGGAAGATAAGGGATTATCTTCTTTTTTCTTGCTTCTGCCAGTCGGTAAGTTAATTTATGAGCCAATATTATAGGAAGGGGCATCAGTTCGGGAGTTTCTCGGCAGGCATAACCGAACATCATTCCTTGATCACCTGCCCCGATAGTTTCCATATCATTTTTTTCTTTAATCTTCTCTTTTACTTCCATTGATTTACTCACTCCCTGATCTATATCCTTGGACTGTTCATCAATAGAGGTTAATACCGCGCAAGTATCACCATCAAATCCATATTTAGCCCGGGTGTAACCTATATCCCGGATGGTTTTACGTACTATTTTGGGAATATCCACATAACAAGAAGTGGTAATCTGTCCGGCGACCATAACCAATCCGGTAGCAACCAAGGTCTCTACTGCCACTCTCCCATAAGGGTCTTCTTTGTAGATGGCATCCAGTATAGCATCAGATACTTGATCGGCAATCTTATCTGGATGTCCTTCGGTAACTGATTCGGAAGTAAATAAATATTTGTTCTTCAAATCTAACATCTCCTTTGTTATCTAATTATAAATACTTTTTATATTTTTCGTTATTAGCTATACTTTTAATTATCTTCTTTAAGTCACCTTCTCGCTTTTTGGGATAAATCAGTTTTATATCCCCGCTGGATACTATAACCAGATCAGATAGGCCGATAGTAACTATTAAGCCTTCGTCATTTACAATAACACACCTTTTGGTATCTACTCCCTCATGTCCGCCTTGCACTACATTACCATCTTTATCCTGAGGAAAAATTCTCTCCATTGAAGTCCATGAGCCAATATCATCCCAGTTAAAGTCTCCTTTTACCACTAATCTGTTAGACACTTTTTCCATAATAGCATAATCTATGGATATTTTATCCAATCCATAAAATACTTCTTTTACCACTTCTTTTTTTTGTAATGTTCCTAAACTATCTTTTATTTTCATTAATCCCTCATGAAGCTTGGGCGCTTCTTTTTCTATAGCCTTTAAAATATCTCTGCAAGTCCAAACAAATATGCCACTATTCCAAAGATAGTTTCCCTCACTTATAAATATTTTTGCAGTTTCCAAATCTGGCTTTTCTGTAAAATTATTCACCACACAAGCGGTAATGTTATCGGTCTTTTCTACTTCTTCGCCTACACAGATATAACCGTATCCGGTTTCCGGCCGCGATGGTTTAATACCTATAGTAATCAAATTACCTGTTTCGCGAGCAAGTTTACAAGCTTCTTTAATTGCTTTTAAAAATTTTTCTCCATCTTTTATTATATGGTCTATGGGAAGTGTAATCATAGTGGTGTCAGGGTCTTTATATCTATGTTCAATAACTACTGCCGCCAAACCGATACAGGCTGCAGTATCTCTGCCCACTGGTTCAAGGATATAATTTAGATAATCTATTTCGGGAAGAGCATCTTTTATGCCATCAAAGAGATCTTCCGTGGTGGAAATAAATACATCTGATAAATCAATTAGTGGTGATACGCGATTAACGGTCTCTCTAATCATGCTATTCCCACCAGTAATAGATAATAATTGTTTTGGTGTATCAAATCGACTATGCGGCCAGAATCTTTGTCCCCGACCACCAGCCATCAGGACGGCAACATTTTTCATGAAAATTATCCTCCCTTTTTTTCGTATCGCGTATCGCGTATTGCGTATCGTGTTAAGAAAAGAAGCCATGGTGAAACCGTATCCGGTATCCAGTATCTCTCGTATCTCGTATCTCGTATTACATAAAGAAGTTAGCTATGTTATAATATGTAGGGGTAGGCCTTGTGTCTACCCTCCACAGGGCAGGCTTCCCCCGTTTTCACGAAGGCAGGATCGCCTATCTATACAAATGTAGGGGTTCGATTTATCGAACCCGCCATATAAAATTAGCCAGATAATCCGGGTCGGATAAATCCGACCCCTACATTAAAAATACTACTCTATGTAAAAAGTTTTAAATTTTGAATTTAATTTATTATATAACCATTTTTGTAATTTATCAAAAAAAATTATTTTAGATTATTTGCTAATTATTAAAGGATATAATCTTTTATATAAAATAAAAGTTATAGTACCACTAATCATCCCTTTTAAAAGATTAAAAGGGATGATAGCTGGGATTAACATTTTGAATACAATATCTCTATTAACTCCTAAATAAATAGGGGTAATAATTAAATTAGCCGGGACCATTATTAAGGTCATTGCTAATGTCCCCAAAATTAATCCTAAAATTGCTCCCTTCTTGTTATGATACAAGAAATAGATTTGAGAGGATACAAATACGAAAGTTCCCGTTGCTAAAAAGTTCATCAAAGCACCATAAGGACCACCTTGCCCGGTGATAAGAGCAAAAAGTATAGCCGTAATTAGAGACATCAAAACACCAATTTTCGGACCCAATTTAAAAGATCCGATCAGGAGAAATACACTCCCCGGATCATACAATAAGAATGGCGCCTGGGGTAAAATGGGAAAATGAATAAAATACCCCGCTACTATCGACAGGGCTACTAATATAGAAATACTGGTAATTTTTTTACTTTTCATACAGATTCTCCTTCTTTTTATTTTTTTATCTTTATTTATAAATTAGTCGATATTGAATAGTTTAGCGTATAGGATAAATCAATAAACTAAAAACGTAAAGCGAAAAGCGAAAAACCATAATTATTGGTTAAGAATTCAGGAGCCAGTAGTCAGGAGTAAGAAGAATATAAAATAACTTAACAAATAATAGAACCTTGTAATCTAAAATGATTCTGAATACTGGATTCTGTCTCCTGGCCTCTATCTTATCTACGAGATACGATTCACGAGATACGAGATACGGATAGGATTTCGCGCTTTTCGTTTTTCGTTATATATTATATGCTAATTAGGGCTTACGTAAAAAGAAAATTCTTATGCAATTAATTTAAATTTAAAAATATTTTCTATCAATAAAAAATATCCCCGAAAAATCATATTTTCTCGGGGATAATCTTTATTTATAATAAATCACTTCTTCTTCCATCCAGACTTTACTGTCGGCTCTGGCTTTTCACCAGATCTGTTCGGTACTCACAATAGCGAATACCGAGCTCGTGGGCTTATTACCTCCTCTCAACATTCTCTGAAGGAGGATAATTTTACCACCGGTCGGGAATTGGTTAATTTTTGATTAACCTCACCCTGCCCCGAAAAAGCATAATCTTTAATATTCTATTTTTAAAAATTATATCATCCTTTTATACTTTTTACAATAAATAATTCACCGATTCACCAATAAATTAATTTACCAATTGACCAATTCTCCAATTTACCAATTAAGTAGGGGTAGAATTTATTCGACCCGAAACGGATTCGATGAATCGAACCCCTACATTTACATAGACTTGTTACTAATTACTCATCACTTATTACTTATCACTGTATTTTCTATGTGCTAAACGCTGTACGCTATATGCTAGTTTTGTACACTAACGACTAGTTCAATCAGTGGCTTTAATCTCATTTTGCACTTCTTTGTACGGCATAAGGTCCCTGGTTGTAAGCTATGACAGCAGTTTTTAAATCGTGAAAATTTCTATTTAATATAGATAGATAATATACTCCAATTTGAATATTTTTAACAGGATCAAATAATGTTTTCTCTGCTCCGTCCCATTTAATGCCAATGTTTTCTGCCAATTCCGGAGCTATAAATCTTCTTACCTGACACAATCCATAGGCATAAGAATCTGAAACGGCTTTGGGATCGTAATTGCTTTCTGTTTTTATTATGGCAGTGATTAATAAAGGATTAAAATTATATTTTATAGATTCCTCATAAATAGTTTTAGATATTTCATATATAGATTTACTGTCTAAGGTAGAATTATTTTTAGAAATTTCTTTTACTGCCTTGGTAATATAATATTCCCTTTTAATTTCGTCGGAAATCATTCCGGTTAATTCCTGTAATTGCATATAGATTTCTGTAAATTGATCTCTGCCTATTTTAACTTGGCTATATTTTTTTACTTCGTTAGATAAATCATCTACTATACTTACTATCTTCTCATTCATGGTAACTATCTTCTCGTTCATGGTAACTATCTTCTCGTTATTCAGATTAACATTTTCAATAATATTTTCTGTTTGAATATTTAGTTTATTAATCTTTACCTGTAAAGTTACAGATAAAATAATCAACGCACACATAAAAAGTATGAATATCAATCCAAGATTTTTGTTAATATTTTCTCTGAACGAATATGTCATATTAACTTCTTCTCCTTTATTTTTTACAGTAGACATGAATATCCCTCCTTGGGTATTTTTTGGGTGGTAACTTATTTTATTGTATTTTGCTACCTTCAGTAATATCTTTATCTACGGTTAATAAAACTACATTATCTTTATCAACCGCAGCTAAAAGCATGCCTTGAGATTCGATACCTCTAAGTTTTACAGGTTGTAAATTAGTTACTACTACTATCTTCTTCCCCAATATTTCTTCGGCAGAGTAATGCTTTCTTACTCCGGCTACAATAGTCCTTTTTTCCTTTCCCAGAGCAACTTCCAATTTGAGTAATTTATCTGTTCCCATTACTTCTTCAGCAGAAACAACCTTTCCTACTCTTAAATTAATTTTTTTAAATTCATCGTAAGATATAATATTAGCTTTATCTTCTTGTGCTTCTTTTACTTCTT
>NBMG01000040.1 GCA_002084865.1 Candidatus Atribacteria bacterium 4572_76 | reverse complement strand
ACTGTGGGCCTACTTGCTCTCATGGCTCAATGTGGATTAATAGAGCAAAATTTAAGCACCTTCTCTTCTCATATGAAGTATATAGTTCATATTTTAAGGGAGGCTGATTCTGACTCTCTTGTATTGCTTGATGAATTGGGGGCAGGGACAGATCCAACAGAGGGAGCAGCTTTGGGTATGGCAGTTTTGGATTTCTTAAGTAAAGAGAAATCCAGGGTAATAGCAACCACTCATCATGATTCTTTAAAGACCTATGCATATTTAACCAAAGGAGTATGTAATGCCCGTGTTGAATTTAATGAAGAAACCTTAAAGCCGACATTCGAGATTTCTATCGGATTGCCTGGTAAGAGTTGTGCTTTTATAATTGCCCAAAAATTAGGTTTAGCTCCGGAAGTTGTTTCTCAAGCTCAGAGTTTTTTATCTCAGGAGAAAATTAAAGCAGATAATTTGATTGAAAAGATCGAAGAGGACAGAAAAATAATTGAGAAGGAAAAAAATCTGATAGAAGCAGCTAAAGAAGAGAGTATCGGAATTAGAGATAAATTAGAAAAAGAATTAAACGAAATTGAGGAGAATAAAAAGGAAATAATCCTAAAAGCTTATCGAGAAGCTGAAAAGATATTAAAAGAAACTCAGAATAAGGCTGAAAAGATAATAGGGAGATTGAGCAAGAAGAAGGTTTTAGGCAAAGAATCCAAGGGTCCTTTGTTAGAACAAATGCAAGCAATTAGTAAGGAAATAAAAGATGAGATAGTAAAGATAAAACCGGAGAAAAAGGTAACTGGAAATCAAAATATTGAAATAGGAGATTGTGTATTAGTTAAGAGTTTGAATAAGAAAGGGATAATACTTTCTATTTTTACTAAAAGTGAAAAATGCAAGGTTCAAATTGATAATATGAAAATGCTGGTCTCAATTTTCGATATAGAAAAAATAGATAAACCCGATAAGGCACTTGAAAAATATGGCCATATTGAAAATGGTTTTGATAGGGGTTTAGGCAGAAAGGATAGTTTTTCTTTATCTAAAATAAAAACTTTTAGAAATGAGATTTCTATTCGTCAGTTAACCATTGAAGAAGCACGGCCTGTGTTAGAAAAATATTTAGATGACGCTTATCTATTAGGAGTTTCACCGGTGTACATAATTCATGGAAAAGGTAAAGGCATCTTGAGAGATGAGGTAAAAAAGATGTTGGATAAAACCCCTTATATTAAATCATTCAGAACTGGAGGTACAAAAGAAGGGGGGATTGGAGTTACAGTTGTGTATCTGGAGAAATAATCAGTCATCTCGTTTTTTATGTTTTTCTCTAAGTTTTTCTATTAAAGATTGAAGAGTTTCTTCCTTTTCTTCAGTTTCTGTGGATTTTTCTTCGTGTTTTTCCTTAATTACTTCAATTTCTTCATAATACGGTGTTTTAATTTCTGGGTATTTTTCTTTTTTTGGAATTTCAAAATATTTTTGATGAATTGTGCAATAGGATGTAGGTTCTGTACCTTTTATGAAAGTTACTGTTAATATTTCGGGACAAGAATCAGTAGGTAAAAGTCCGGATTCTTTACAAACAGAAATCTTGGTTATTTTATTAGGCTGTGAAAAATCTTTTTTTTCATTATTTTTAAGGGCATTTTTCATAAATTTAGCCCAAATCGGGGCAGCGACCACTCCGCCAGTCATTTTATTGCCCAAAGGTTTTCTATCATCATTTCCAATATAAACCGCAGTAACCAACTCCGGAGTAAAACCGATAAACCAGGCATCGACAAAATCATTGGTAGTACCGGTCTTTCCTGCTGCCGGTCTACCAATCTTGGCATTCCAACCGGTTCCCCTTTCTATTACTCCTTTCATCATGTTTATAAGTACATAACAAGTCTCTTCTTTAAACACTTTCTTTTTTTGAGCAATATTCTCTTTTATAATTTTGCCTTTATTATCTTCTATTCGAATTATAGATACAGGGTCGACTTTTACTCCCAAATTGGCAATAGTGGCATAAGCGGAAGCAATTTCCAAAGGAGTTATCTCTGAAGTGCCCAAAGCTAAAGAAAGATCCGAGCGAAGTTCACTGGTTATTCCTGCTTTATGAGAATAATTTATAACTTTTTTTATTCCTACCTGTTCTAATAATTTTACTCCCACTACATTTATAGAATGTTCAAATGCTTCTCTGAGGGTTACCGGTCCGCTAAATTCTTTTTCGTAATTTTCAGGAGACCATCCATTTTTGAAAGTAACCGGAGAATCTTCTATAATATTACTGGGAGTAAATCCATTATCTAAGGCAGTAAGATAAATAAAAGGCTTAAAGGCAGAGCCGGGTTGACGGTAAGCTTGAGTTGCCCTATTAAATTTGCTTTCCTCAAAATCTTTACCCCCTACCATTGCCTTAATATAACCGGTCTGAGGTTCAATAGCTATTATTGCTCCTTCATGTCCGGATTCTTGAAGTGCTGTTTCAGCAAAATATTGCATCTCTAAATCCAAGGTAGTATAAATTTTTAATCCGCCCTTATAAACTACATTAGCGCCATATTCTTCTAAAAGTTGAGAAAGAATAAAAGTAGAAAAATAGGGAGCTACAAACTTATCTCTTTTATTATTATAATCAAGTTCCAGGGGGCTTTGTTTGGCTTTTTCCATATCCTCTTTAGATATATAACCCAACTTATACATTCTATTTAAGATTATATTTCTTCTTTTTAAGGATACTTCCTGATTAAGAATCGGAGAGTAATAAGAAGGTCCACGAGGGATTCCTGCGAGTAAAGCACATTCTGCAAGGTTTAAATCCTGTACATTTTTATTAAAATACATCTTAGCAGCCGATTGTACTCCGTAAGCACCATGCCCGAAGTATATTTCATTTAAATACATTTCTAAAATTTCATCTTTGGTAAAAGAGCGTTCTATTTGTAAGGCCAACAACATATCTTTCAATTTTCTATTCAAGCTAATTTCTCGAGTGAGAAAAGTGTTTATAGCCAATTGCTGGGTTATTGTGCTGCCTCCGTGGGGTTTAGCCTCTTTGTTTAATTGTAAAATTATATTTTTAAAATTTTCCCATTGGGCACGTACAATTCCTCGTAAACTTATCCCTTTATGTTTATAAAAGTCCGAATCTTCAATGGCAATAGTAGCATTAATTAGATGCGAGGGAATCTTGGAAAGGGGAACAGGATTCCTGTTTTCCTGATAAAATTCAGTGATAATCTTACCATTAATATCGTACACCTTGCTATTTATGGCATCTAAAAATTTGTTTCCTTGTACCATTTCTGATATTTTCTGATTATTAAGAGTAGACAGTCCGATAAAAGTAATAGAAAATGTTAAAGCAAAAATTAGAATTATCAATGATATTTTTTGGAACAAAGAGATATGATAAGATTTTATTGGTCTATTTTTTGCTGACAAAGTAAGACTCCTTTTATCTCGTATTGCGTATCGAGTATCGCGTTACAGAAAGTAAAATTCAGGGTAAGGGCACAATGGTTTGTGCCCTTCCTTTGTAATTGAAAAACAGGCGAGCCGCCTATCCTACGATTAGAATGTTAGCTAATTAGCAAATCTTCTGCTTTCTTTTCTCACTATATACTATTTTCTTTACGCAATACGCGATACTCGATACGCGATACGAATATATTATACCATAAAATTTTACAAAAATTAGTAAAATGACTTTACTCAAACCTTTTAATAGCATCAAAACTATGTTATAATTTCAAAGATTAAATATATTTATTATGGGGATATTTTAAGATGATTAAACTTAACTATCTGATTCGTGTAGCTATGATTGCAGCGATTTATGTGGTTCTTAATATCATATTTGCTCCAATAAGTTATGGTCCTATTCAAGTGAGAATTGCTGAAGCCTTGGTGGTTCTACCCTTTATTGACTCATCAGCTATCATTGGATTGTTTTTAGGTTGTATCTTGGCAAATATTTACGGAGGATTAGGGATGGTAGATATAATTGGGGGAAGTCTTTGTACTTTAATTGCTGCCTATTTAACTTATAAAGTAAACAATCCTAAATTAGCACCCCTTCCTCCTGTATTGATTAATGCATTTGGGGTGAGCATTTATTTACATTTACTTTTTGACTTGCCTTACTGGATAACTGTATTATATATCGGAATAGGTGAAGTTATTGCCTGTTATGTCTTAGGTTATCCTTTATTGATTTTGTTAATTAAAAACAAAAAGAGGTTAGGGTTAGAATAACGAACAAGAGATAAATAAATAAGGGAATAAATTGTAATTGCAATAGAAATATTTGATGTTTTTATTCTATGAAATGGGGTAATTTATTATGGATATTAAAAAAGAATTAAGGATAATTAAAAGAGGAACAGAAGAAATAATCTCCGAAGAGGAATTAATAAAAAAAATTGAAAAATCAAGAAAAGAAAAAAGGCCTCTTCGGGTTAAACAAGGATTTGATCCTAATGCACCGGATATACATTTGGGACATACGGTGGGTTTGCGAAAAATGAGACAATTTCAAGACCTGGGACATGATATTTACTTTTTAATCGGTGATTTTACCGGGATGATAGGTGACCCAAGCGGTAAATCAGCAACCAGAAAACAGTTGACTGAAGAAGAAGTCAAAAAGAATGCAGAGACTTACAAGAAACAAGTTTTTAAAATATTAAATCCGGAAAGAACCAAAGTAGTATTCAATAGTCATTGGTTGGGTAAGCTTTCTTTCTCGGAAGTTCTAAAAGTGTGTTCCAAATATACAGTTGCTCGTATGTTAGAGAGAGATGATTTTTCAATCAGGTACAAAGAAGGCAAACCGATAGGCATCCACGAATTTATGTACCCTTTAATGCAGGGCTATGACTCTGTTGCCATACAAGCAGATATTGAATTAGGAGGCACAGACCAGAAGTTTAATCTATTAGTGGGAAGAGATATTCAAAGGGAATACAATCAGGAACCGCAAGTTATTATCACCCTGCCTCTTCTTGAGGGAACAGACGGAATAGAAAAAATGAGCAAAAGCCTTAATAATTATATTGGGATTAATGAATCTCCTCAAGAAATGTATGGCAAAGCTATGTCTGTCCCTGATAAGCTTATGGCTAGATATTTTGAATTGGTAACCGATGTTTCTTTAGATGAAATTAATAAGATAAAGATAGGATTAGAGAGTAATGATTTGCATCCTCGGGATGTGAAAAAGAGATTAGCCAGAGAAATTGTTAAACTTTATCACGGACAGAGTGCTGCAATTATGGCAGAAGAAGAATTTGAAAAGGTGTTTAAGGATAAACTTTTCCCGGAAGAAATAAAAGAATTAATTTTAAAGAAAGATGATTTAATAGAAGGAAAAATTTGGCTTATTAAACTTGTTGCTTTATCGGGTGTAGTGGACAGTAAAAGTGAAGCCCGTAGATTAGTTGAGCAAGGCGGAGTAAGAATCAACGGAGAAAAGGTAAGCGACCCTAACCTTGACTTGATTGTCGAAGAAGGTATGATTTTAAAAATCGGAAAGCTAAATTTTATAAAATTAGTTATTAAATAATATAGTATCGAGTATCAAGCATATAGTATATAGTAAAGAGAAAGAATATAAAGTGAAAAACGAAAAGCTTAAAGCGTAAAACCATAGCTTAAAATTTAAAATTAAGATAAAAACATAAAATTGAAAACTGATTGTCTTTATCTAAAAACCATAATTTAAAATCAAAAACTACCATCTTCTGGTCTCTTGGTTTGCCAGTCACACCATTAGTTACCCAGTTATCCGGTTAACCAATTGAATTGTGTAAGATGTGATAAGTACCTGTTTTTATAATTTCAGAAATTTAATCTTATTACTCATTACTTATCACTTGTTACTGTATTTTATACGATATACGCTCAATACTATCTTGAATCTTTTTTTCTTTCTCTTTCTTAACACGATACTATATACTCGATACTCGATACTTTCTTGTTTGCCCCTTGCACTTCTCCCCCAATTATACTATAATTATAGTTGCCAGAAGATAGAGAAAAAATATTAAATTTCTTATCAAAAGAGAAAAGATAACCCTTGACAACA
>NBMG01000039.1 GCA_002084865.1 Candidatus Atribacteria bacterium 4572_76 | reverse complement strand
ATGTTGTATTTTAAGCTAACGACTAACGACTATTCACTAACGACTAGTTAAAAGTTTTGAATTATGGTTTTTCGCTTTTCGCTTTTAGTTTTTAGCTGTATAATAACTAAAAATTAATTAGGGCTTACTGAAAAAGGAAATTCCTATACAATAAATTTATTTCTTAATAAATCAGGGAACTGTTCTTAAATAGTGAATTAAAAACCGCTCCCCGTTTATTTTTCCGGTAAAACCTCTATACCGGGGAGTTTTTTCCCGCCTAAAAATTCTAAAGAAGCTCCGCCACCGGTAGAAATATGAGTCATCTTCTCTGTTAATCCCGCCTTATCAATTGCGGCAATAGAATCTCCACCGCCGATTATAGTTACAGCCTTCCCCTGCATATCTGCCAATATTTTTGCTATTCTATTTGTTCCTTTGGCATATTTTTCTATCTCAAATACTCCCACCGGGCCATTCCAGAATACAGTCTTTGCCTTCTTAATTTCCTTCTCAAATTCAATTAAAGACTTTTCACCTAAATCCACCCCGGTACCGTCTTTAGGGATACTATCTATTTCAAATATTTTACTTTCAGCTTTTTCTGATACCTCTTTGGTTATTACTAAATCAACCGGCAAAAGTATTTTATTACCCTTTTTTTCCGCCTTCTTTAACATCTTCCTAACTATTTCCAAATCATATTCTTCTAAAAGTGAATTACCTACCTCGTAACCTAAAGCCGCCAAACAGGTATAACTCATCCCTCCGGAGATCAATATTCTATCCGCGATGGATAATAAATTCTGGACAATTTCAATTTTTCCGGATATTTTTGCTCCTCCCAATACTACCACAAAAGGTCTTTCGGGATTCTCCATCAAATTACTCAACACCTCTATCTCCCTGGCCATTAAAAATCCGGCATAAGAAGGTAATAACTCCGCCACTCCTACTGTAGAAGCATGGGCTCGATGGGCAGTACCAAAGGCATCATTTATAAAAACATCGGCTAAGTTAGCTAATTTTTTAGAAAATTCGTAATCATTTTTTTCTTCTTCCGGATAAAATCTTAGATTTTCCAATAAGACAACTTCACCCTTTTGCATATTTGAGACAACTTTTTCTACTTCTTCTCCGATACAATCATTAACTTTTTTTATATCTTGTTTCAATAATTCACTCAATCTCCTGGCCACTGGGTCTAATCTTAATTTCTCCACTACTTTCCCTTTAGGACGGCCTAAATGGCTCATCAAAATTACTTTAGCCTGATGAGAGACTAAATATTTTATAGTGGGAAGAGCGGCTTTTATTCTGGTATCATCAGTAATCTCTAATTCTTCGTTTAAGGGGACGTTAAAATCAACTCTTACCAGAACCCTTTTACCTTCTAATTGATTGTCCTTTAAATCTTCGATAGTCCTTTTTATCATCTTGTACAACCTCCAATATTTATAAATTTTATAAAGTTAAATTTAAAAAACCTGCCAGAGGACCGTCCCCTGGTGCATTTATTTAAAAATTATTGCTAAAAGAGCGGCGACCAGGATGGCCGGTAATAGATTTCCTATCTTAATCTTTTTTATCTCCAATAATCCAAAGCCTATCCCTAATATTAAAATTCCTCCCACTGCAGTCATCTCGTTTATTATTTCAGGTGAAAGGAAGTCTTTAATTAATCGAGACAATAGAGTAATTCCTCCCTGATATAAAAAAACCGGAATCGCAGAAAATAATACTCCTATTCCCATAGCCGCAGTAAAAGCGATAGAAGTAAGTCCATCCAGCAATGATTTAGTATAAAGTATATCCGGATTTCCGCTTAAACCCTCTTTGAGGGCACCCATTATAGCCATAGACCCCACACAATATAACAGGCTGGCAGTTACAAATCCTTCTACAAATCTTTCGGAGGTATTATTGCTTTTGAATTTTAGCTTAACTCTTTCTCCAAATCTTTCCAGGCCTTCTTCAATGCCCATTATCTCCCCAATCACTCCACCAATTACCAGAGAGAATATCACCAATAATATATTATCAGTTTTAAGGGCCATCTGCATACCAATTAATAAAGAAGCTAACCCCAGGGCTTGCATAACAATCTTTCCAATTTTTTCAGGGAATTTACTCTTTAAAATAAATCCTACCGAACAACCTAAAAAAATGGCAATTACATTTACTATAGTTCCTCTCATTAATGAATCATCCTTTCGAACAATTTAATATTCTAATTGATACTTTGTTTATTATACTCTAAAATATAATAATTGTTAAGATTTTGAAAAATACATCTTATTAGTTAGTGTAAACTTTGGTGGAATAGATAAACAAAAAGAAGAATATTCGTTTTTTGTATTTTTCCTCTTTCTTAACTCGATATTTGATATACTATATGCTCGATACTTTCTTATTAGTATAATTTTAAATAAAAATGAAAACATGTTATACTTTAATTTGCAGAGTACAATTAATTAGCCAGTTAGCTGGAATAAAAACGTATCTCCTATCTGGTGAATCGTATCTCGTAAGGAAGTTGGTATTCAGGAGTCAAAATCCGGGGTTCAGAATATTATAAGAGAATAATGAGGAGCAACACAAGCCTGCCCCAGCGAAAGCAGGGGAAGTAGGGGAAGCAATCTCAAACCGGGATTGCCACGCTCTGATAAATCAGAGCTCGCAATGACATAAGTATAATAACTAACAACTGACAATTATAAGCTAATTTTTCTTATCTAAAAACTATAAACTAAGAACTAAAAACCGTGAACTTGTATCTTATATTTATTACTAACGACTAACGACTATTCACTAACGACTAGTTTAAAGGAGTGAATGATTATTTGGCCGAGTTGATTTTAGATAAAAAAAGATTTCTAAAGGGATTAATAATTTCCTTAGTTATCGGAATTATAGTTATTTTAACTATTACTTCTGTTACTATTAACCAGAATACCTGGGTAAGTTTATCTTATATTAATAAAAAATACCTTTTCTTTGCTTTTATCCTGATGGTTTTTGCTGCAGTGATGGATACTCTTAGAATAAAAATGACCGTAGAAGCAGTTAATGAAAAAATTACTTTTACCGAAGCCCTAAAAGTGTACTATATTAGCAATTTTGCCGGTGGCATAACCCCTTTCTTCTCCGGCACTTTACCCGCTCAAATATATCTATTTAATAAAGGTATAAAAAACAAAATGAATTTAGGTAAGGCTACTATGGTTGCCACCATTATGCCCCTGATTAAGACCTTAGTTTTTTCTATTTTTACCCCGGTTATCTTTTTTAGTTTTAAAAAAACAATTACTGACTATACTGTTCTTTCTGCAATCCTTATTAACGGAGCTATCTTAATTTCTTTATTTTTTCTCTTTTTATTTATTCTGGCAGTAAAATATCCAAAAAAAATGATAGGAATAATCTTTAAGATTCAGCATTTGCCCTGTATCTTAAGATTTTCTAAAAAAGAAACAATATCACACTTCTTTGATAGGGTAATCCTGGAAATCAAAGAATTTCATAAGAGTTTTTCTCTATTAAAAGAAAATTGGTTTAAGCTGTTCTTATCTACCCTTTATACAATTATCTTTTGGGGCACTTTTTTTCTAATAGCCCCTCTTCTTCTTAAGGGATTTAACCTAAATTTTAACCTTTCCCATGTATTGGTAATGCAAATTGTGTTTTATTTTATTTTACCCTTTATGCCTACTCCGGGCGGTAGCGGGACAGCAGAAATGGGTTTTGCCTCATTATTTTCTTTCTTTGTCCCCCTTCACCTTTTGGGTCTCTTTGTGGGGGCCTGGAGGGTTATCGCCTTTTATTTTAATCTGTGTATAGGGGCTATAGTCCTTTTGGTAGAAATTAAAAGGTTAAAAAAGAAGAAACAACGGCGACGAGAAGAGGTATTAGACATAAAGTAATTATATTTCTTCTTCTTTTATTTTCCTCTTGGCTTTAGCTCTAACTCCTCCAAAAGATTTAAAAATTTGGTCGATTCCCAGGGCAATGATCAATACAGGCCAAAATTTCCAGATATTTTCGGAAATCACGAAACCGAAAAAATATTTTGCTAAAAAGATAGTTCCTATAGCGATTAATATTACTCCAAAAAAAATAGATTTGTTATGCCAAATTTCTTTAATTCCCCAAATAAGTAAAATTACTGGCCACAGATTCCATACTCTTCCCCATATTTCTAAATCGGTGAAATTCTCAACTATAAATATGATACCAACAGCTAATATTATTAATCCGAAAACCCAATTTCCTTTACCTTCTTCATTCGCACTCATTGCTTTTCCTCCCTTAATATCTTCTTTCTTTTTAATAAGCGAATTTTCTTTGCTTCCTGCCAAATATATTCCAGGTCGTAAAAATCCCTTTTTTCTTTGGAAAATATATGAACTATCACATCACCGTAATCCAATAACATCCATCCTGTTTCAGGTTTACCTTCATAATGCAATAACCTTATTTTATCTTCCTTTAATTTCCTCATAATAAAATTACTTATTGCCTTTATTTGAGGTTCTGAATCACCACTGGTAATTACGAAATAATCTGCAATTAGAGTCAATTTACTTAGATTTAATATTACTGTATCTTTTGCTTTTTTGTCTTCGGCAGCAGCTGCAGCCATTTTTGCAATAGCTAATGAATTTTTACTCAAAAACATCACCTCTTTCTTTTGTTGGATAGTTACCTGATTTTCTTATTACCTAGTTACCCTTTTTACCAGTTGGCCAGTTAATATTAATTAACCAATTCACCTATTCACCAATTGGCCAATTAAAGATATAAGTTGCAAGATGAGAGTTAGTTGATACAGTTAACCAACCTGATCTAAATTCTTCAACCGGGTAACCGGTAAACTGGCTAATCGGCTAATTAAATGTATACTCTATCCGCTCTACGATATATAGATTTTAAGTTTTGAATTATGGTTTTTCGCTTTTAGTTTTAAATTTTTGTTTAACAAAGATAGGTAAGAATTAATAGACAGGCGAGATGCCTATCCTACTAACGACTAACGACTAATCCGCCATGTCCTTCCCCAATATAATAATTAAATCTGAATTAGCATTGGTTCGATATTCTTTAACAATTTCAAAATCTCTAAATAATTTTTTAAATTCGTTATTTAAATTTACTTCTTTTGAATAAATTATAATTTTAGTTTGCTCATAATTAAAATTATCGGCATTACCAACTTTGACGATTTCAAATCCCTGCAATTCTAGATCTTTAGCTATTTTATGGGCAATACCAGACATGGCATTTCCATTTAAGACTTCTACTTTTACTCCACTATTTTTACCATAGATCAGTGACTTTACCCTTTGCTGCACTTCTTCCACATTAGGTTCTAAATAACTAATCCCCTCAATATAAACTGGCTTGCTCTGAACGGTTTCAATCTTAAACTTTTCTTGATCTACACCTCTAAACAAGTTAGCTAAGGCAATAGCATCTTGTGCTTCTATATTAGTCTCTATATATCCTTTCATCCCTTCAGATATCTGTGGAATTTTAGTTATAGAATCAAAGTTTAGCATTTTTTTTATTACAGCTAAAGCTAATTTTTGCTGCCTCTTTATTCGGCCTAAATCTCCCAATTTATCGTGCCTGAATCTTATGTATTGCAAGGATTTTTCCCCATCTAATATTTGCTTCCCCGGGTAAAGGTTTATTTCCACTCCTCCGGCTTTATCTACATAATACATCTCTTTTTCTACATCAATCTCTACCCCGCCTAACTCATCAATGATATTAACAAATCCGTTAAAATCTGCCACTGCATAAAAATGAATCGGTACATCTAAAAAGGAGCTAACAGTTTTGGATAATAACTTTTCTCCTCCAAAGGCATAGGCATGATTTATTTTGTCCATTCCTCTTCCTGGAATTTCCACCCTGGTATCTCTGGGGATAGACAGGATAAGGGCATCTTTAGTCTTAGGGGAAATGCTTAAAAAAACAATAGTATCCGCACGCCCGTGGTTCTCAATCTCATCACAGCCCACAATTAAGATATTTACTCGATTGTAAGACATTATGTCAGAGCCGAAGGGGAATATCCCAAAATATTTTAATAAAAAAATTAGGGCAACTAATAATAGGACTGAAAATATAATTAAGATTACTTTTTTTTCTTTTTTCTTTTTTAGCCCTCTCCTTTTATCCCTTCTTATATTTTCCCCTAAATTATTTTCATACATTAAACAAAAACCACCTTGCTTAGGATATTGTTCCTGGCTTCAACAGAAACAGGATGAATTAATGAACCTTTGCTGATCAGATAGAGTAACCCTTTATCCAGAGCCATTAGGACTGCTCTATCTAAATCTATTTCTGCCATTTTTCTTACTTCTTCCACCCCGTCCATATTCCTTAAAGGTTCAATCTTATCACTCAGATAAATTATCTTATCCAAAAGGGACATTTGAGCTACACCGGTGCTGTGTGCCTTTATTGCTTTTAAAATAACCGGATCTTGAATATTGAATTCCTTTTTTGCGATAACTGCCCCCACCAAAGGGTGTAACAATTTAGGAATTTTTCGAATAATTTCATCGAGTTCGATATTATATTCTAATACTACCTTTTCCAAAGTTTTATAATCTAAATCTTTGGCGCAATCATGTAATAATCCGGCAACTTCGGCTTTACCTGCATCATAACCATATTTTATGGCTAATTTGCGGGCAACCTTAGAAGTGTTAACCGAATGTTCCAATCTCTCTTCACCCAGCATCTCTTTTAGCCTTTTTTTTATTAAATCGATATCCACTCTTATCTCCTATTCTCTTGCCTTAAAGAAGCTTTTGACGTTAGATTTGTTAAAAGGTAAAGTTTTGTGCCAGGCACAAAACTTTACCTTTTGCAATATAATCCTTTTTTATAGATATATTTTTCCACTTCTTGGGGGAGTAAATATTTTATGCTTTTCCCCTCTCTCACTCTTCTTCTAATATCTGTAGAAGATATAGTTAAGGCGGGAATTTCCATAATTTTAATAATCTTTTTAAATTTTTTGTCTAATTTATTCAAATCATATCCTGGCCGGGTTGCAGCCACAAACTGACAAAGCTTTATTAATTCCTCACTTTTATACCAGGAATCTACCTCTAAAAAAGCATCGGCTCCGGTGATGAAAAATATTTTAACCCCATGGCTATATCTCTTTAAAAATTCTTTAACAGTGTCTATGGAATAAGAAGGCCCCGGCCGATTGAGTTCAACTTTGGATACCTCAAAAAATTGATTATTACTGGTAGCCAGAACTGTCATTAAATATCTATCTTCGGCGTCAGATATTCAGCTGTAAATAAATGTCCGCAATGTATGGGGTCAAATACTCCACCCATTATTCCTAAACGTTTGATTCTCTCTTTCTCTTTAAAAATTATTCTTCCTCCCTTAAACTAGTCGTTAGTATATCGTATTGCGTATCGCGTGAAGAAAACCAGAATTCAAAACTCAAAACTTTTTTGTATAAAATATTGCTTTTAATCAAGTAGTGGACGGATTTATCCGACCCTGTTTATTCTGATAACATTATTCTCTGATAATATTCTGAATCCTGGATTCTGACTCCTGACTACTGTCTTCTTTACGAGATACGATTCACGAGATACGAGATACTAATCGTTTTTCTCCTCCGGTATCGGTATACTTTCTTCAGTTTTTGTTTCTATTTCGATCTGTTCGGGCTCTTTCTCTTTTTCACCCTCTACTTCTCCATTTATTACTGTAAAAGTGATATCCTTCT
>NBMG01000038.1 GCA_002084865.1 Candidatus Atribacteria bacterium 4572_76 | reverse complement strand
GATTCACGAGATACGAGATACGAATTTAGTTTTTAGGTTATTTCTTTCATTAAATTTTCGCTAATATCATCTTTTAAATCGATATCTTCCTTAATATCTACTTCTTTATCTTGAGAATCTAAAACTTTTACATCTAAGCTTAAACTACGTAATTCTTTAATTAAAACCTTAAATGATTCTGGCATGCCGGGGATGGGGATACATTCACCTTTAACAATTGCTTCGTAAGTTTTAATTCTTCCCAACACATCATCTGATTTTATAGTCAAAAGTTCCTGAAGATTGTAAGCAGCTCCGTATCCTTCTAAAGCCCAAACTTCCATTTCGCCAAATCTTTGACCACCAAACTGTGCTTTTCCTCCTAAAGGTTGTTGGGTAACCAAAGAGTACGGGCCGGTAGAACGAGCATGGATTTTATCGGCTACCAAATGAGCTAATTTTAAAATATAGCTATAACCTACGGTAACCTTTTGGTCAAATGGTCTACCTGTTCTACCATCATAAAGAATTGTTTTACCGTCTTTGGGCAGGCCTGCTTCCAATAAAGCTTCTTCAATTTCCTCTTCTTTTGCACCGTTAAAAATAGGGGTTATAACTCTAAGACCTAAAGTTTCAGCTACCCAGCCTAAATGTACTTCTAAAACTTGCCCCACATTCATCCGAGAAGGCACTCCCAAAGGATTCAGTACTATTTCTATTGGCGTGCCATCTGACATAAAGGGCATATCAGCCTCAGGTAATATTTTTGCAATATAACCTTGCCTTTTTCACCATGAGGAACTCGAAGAGAAGTATCTCTTATTTCTCGAGCCTTTTCCCCAAAAATTGCCCTTAATAATCTTTCCTCTGGTCCTAAATCAGTTTCGCCTTTTGGAGTTACCTTTCCAACTAAAATATCGCCTGATTCTACCTCTGCTCCAATTCGAACTATTCCTCTTTCATCTAAATTAGATAGGCTGCCTTCCCCGATATTAGGGATATCACAAGTTATTTCTTCCGGTCCTAATTTAGTGTCCCGTGCTTCACACTCCTGCTCAGAAATATGAATAGAGGTAAAAGTATCTTCTCTAACTAATTTTTCACTAATTAAAATAGCATCCTCAAAATTATAGCCTTCCCAAGGCATGTATGCTACTAAAATATTCCTACCCAAAGAAAGACGACCTTCAGAAGTTAAGGGACCATCGGCAAGCACATCTCCCTTTTTTACAATCATTCCTTCTTCTACTAAAGGTATCTGGTTTATACAAGTTCCCTGATTAGAACGAACGAATTTTTTTAATATATATTCTTTTTGGATATGGTCAGTATTTTCAATAATTATTTTGTCTGCACTTACTTCTTTCACCAGGCCATCATCTTGGGAAAGAAGGACTGCACCTGAATCGATAGCAACTTTATTTTCCATTCCCGTTCCCACTAAAGGAACTTCGGGTTTTATTAAAGGTACAGACTGTCTCTGCATATTAGTTCCCATTAAGGCTCTATTCGCATCATCGTGATCCAAAAAGGGTATCAAACTAGCTGAAATACTGGCTATCTGTTTGGGAGATACATCAATAAAATCTATTTCGTCTGGCAGACACTCAATAATGTCTCCCCTAAACCGGCAAGGCACATCATCTTGTGAAATTTTGTTATCTTTATCTATTTTTATATTTATTTGAGCAATTTTATATTTATCTTCATCATCGGCGGAGAGATAAACGATCTCATCAGTTATCTTTCCATCTACCACTCTAAAATATGGCGTTTCAATAAATCCTAATTCATTCACCCTTGCATAGATACAAAGAGATCCTATTAATCCAATATTAGGGCCTTCGGGGGTTTCAATGGGACAAATTCTGCCATAATGTGTATGGTGAACATCTCTTACTTCAAAGCCCGCTCTTTCTCTAGTTAAGCCCCCCGGGCCTAAGGCAGAGAGCCTTCTTTTATGAGTAATTTCAGATAAAGGATTGGTCTGATCCATAAACTGAGAAAGCTGACTACTCCCAAAAAACTGTCTAATAGTAGCCAACAATGGCCGTGCATTTATCAATGCTTGGGGAGTAATAGCAGAAACATCAGGTTGGATAGTCATCCTCTCCCGAATCACTCTTTCCATCCTGCTCAATCCAATGTAAAATTGATCCTGAAGCAACTCACCGACTGTCTTTATCCTTCTATTCCCTAAATGATCAATATCGTCTACATAGCCTATCCCTCTATATAAATTGACTAAATATCTTAAAGAGGCAACAATATCCTCTCTGGTCAATGAAGGTCCTTTTTTTATTCTTATCTTTCCTTTATATTCTTTTATCTTATATATTAAGGCATTAGTTAATTTATCACCCGTGCTACAAATTACTTCACCTGTTTTTGGATCAACTATTTCTTCAGCAACGATCGCGTCTATAATCCCTTCATTAATTCCTTCACCCAGTTTATCAATAATTGGCATTAAAGCTTCGTCTTTCTCATTAAAAACAGTTACCGTCTCATTTTCAAAATTTAAAACTTTTATCTTTTCAATTCCTGAGTTAATTATTGCAGAAAATGCTTTCTGATTAATTTTCTCTTCTGCTTTCACAATTATTTTATTATTGTTAGGATCGATAATGTCTTCGGCTGCGATTTTGTCTAATATCCGATCTTCAAAGCTTAATTTCCTATTTATTTTATATCTCCCGACTTTTGCTAAGTCATATCTTTTAGGATCAAAAAGCAATCTATAGATTAATTGACGAGTATTTCTTTCAGTCGGAGGCTCACTGGGTCTCAACCTTCTAAACAGTTCTGTTAGGGCTTCTTTTTCATTGGTTGTATTATCTTTTTCTAAAGTGACTTTTACAATCTCTTCATAATCAAAAAGTTCCATTATTTCTTCATTGTTTTCATATCCTAATGCTCTTAATAGGGTAGTTGCTGGAATTTTCCTCTTTTTATCAATTCGTACATAAATCATATCTGAAGAATCAAATCCAAATTCTAACCAGGATCCACGATTAGGTATAATTTTAAATTTATATAATGATTTACTATTTTCGTTTTTTTCTTCATCAAAATAAATACCGGGAGATCTTATTAATTGATTTACTATCACTCTTTCTGCTCCGTTAATAACGAAACCTCCGTTTTCGGTCATAAGCGGTAATTCGCCCATAAAGACATCTTGCTCTTTAATTTCCCCTGTCTTCTTGCTGATTAAATTTATTTTGACCTCTAAAGGGGCGGAATAAGTTCCTCCCTTCTCCCAACATCCGTAAGCAGAATCTTTACAATCCCCTAGTGAATAACTGATAAAATCTAAAATTAAATTACCGGTAAAGTCTTGAATGGGAAAAATGTCAATAAAAACTTCCTGTAACCCTTGTTTTTTTCTTTCATTGGGCGGGACAAACCTTTGTAAAAAATCTTCAAAAGATTTTTTTTGTATATCCAACAAATTGGGAATTGGACATAATTCAGGTATTTTGGAATAGTCTTTTATTTGATTATATTTATTATGCACCACAAAACACCAACCTTTATATATTTATTAAAATCTTAAATTAGCCGTTAGTATAAACTATTATAATGAAGAAAGAAAGCGTAAAACTATTTCGTATCTCGTGAATCGTATCTCGTTAAGAATTAGTTATCCGGTTACTGGTTGTATGTTTATTTATTTAAGGAAATAAAATCAAAACAACTAACTAGTTAACTAAATTGATTGAGTAACTGGATATTTAAATTAACTTGCATCTTGCAACTATTAACCAAAAACTAAAAACCTGTATTTAGGTCTAACGACTAACGACTAGTTAAGAGTTTTGAATTATGCTTTTTCGCTTTTCGCTTTGCGTTTTTAGCTTATTAATTTACTCTACTCACTAAAAAATATAAACTCTACTCTATATATTTCCGTAAATTATAATTTTATCATTTAATAATTAAAAATGCAAGAAGATACTCTTTAAAAAATTTTAAAGAGTATCTTCGTATTAATAAAAACTATCTTTTATTTTATTTCTACAACTGCTCCAACCGCTTCTAATTTTTCTTTTATTCCTTCGGCCTCTTTCTTGTCTACATGCTCTTTTACTGTTTTCGGTGCACCATCTACTAAATCTTTAGATTCTTTTAAACCTAAAGCGGTAATAGTTCTTATTTCTTTTATTACTTTAATCTTATTTGACCCAACTTCTTTTAACACTACTTCAAAATCGGTCTTTTCTTCTTCTTTAGCTTCATCTGGTGCAGCTGCGCCACCAGCATTATTAGTCATGGCAACCGGCATAGCAGCAGTTACTCCGAATTTTTCCTCTAAAGCTTTAACTAAATCAGCTAATTCTAACACGCTCATCTTCTCTATCTTTTCTAATATTTCCAATGATGCACTCGTTTCAGGTTTAGATTGTTTTTCCTCGGTAACTTCTTTAGCTTTTTTAGTTGCTACTTCTTTTTTTGCAGAAACTTCTTTTTTCTCTACCATTTGTTTCACCTCCTCTCAATTTCGTATATCGTATTTTGCATCTTAAAAAATGCTTTTATTCTACCCTATCTATCCTTCATGCAATATCGCATATTATATTTTTAGCGTAAAATCTATGATGCTTTAGCTTCTTTTTGCTTTCTTACTGCTTCCAAAGTATAAATCAATCCTTTTAATGGGCCTTGCAAGACAAATACCAAAGAATAAAGCGGAGATTTTACTCCGTTAATCATTTGGGCAATAAGGACATCTTTTGAAGGTAGAGAAGCTATTTCCATAATTTTCTCCGAGCTAAAAACTCTTCCGTCTATCAAGCCGGATTTAACCTTTAAATCAATTTTATTTTTTTTAAAATACTCTTTTAATAATCTAGCCGGGGCTACTCCATCTTCGCCAGAAAAAGCTATTGCAGTACAACCGATTAGATCTTTGGTCAGGTCTTCTACATTTAGCTCTTCGCTGGCTTTTTCCATTAAAGTATTTTTGACTATTTTAAACTCTACCTTCTTCTCTCTTAATTCGTTTCTAAGGCTGCTGATCTGAGATACATTCATTCCTTGATAATCGGTTAAAACTACTCCTTTGGATTCTTTCAATTTTGCTATCAAATCCTGAAGTATCTCTTTTTTAATATCTTTACTTAAAGCCAAAATATATCCTCCTTTCTAACTCTATTAGATATTTTACGCAATAAAAAACCTTCCCTTAGATCAATCTACAAGGAAGGTGAAACCAGTAAGTTTATTCACTTTGTTCTCACCTCGGCAGGAAGATAATTTAATATCAATTAAGTTGTTTTTCACAACTCCTGCTGTCTAAGGTATATCTTAATTACAAGTATATTTTATTTTTTTGTTTTTATCAATTATATTTTTTCTTCTAAGTACCCCACTGAAGTTTACACTAACTTTTCTGTTTTTCTATCCAAGCATCTATTTTTTGAGGATCTATACGAACCCCAGGCCCCATAGTTGAAGAAATAGCGATACTGCGTATATATCTTCCTTTGGCGGCTGATGGTTTAGCTTTAATGATAGCACCGACAAAGGTAATAAAATTTTCTAATAACTTTTCTTTATCAAAATTTGTTTTTCCTAAGGGCGCATGGATTATGCCAAACTTATCCGCTCGATACTCAACTTTCCCCGCTTTCACTGCTTTTACGGTATTTTTTACGTCAAAAGTAACAGTACCAACTTTAGGGTTAGGCATTAGACCTCGAGGTCCCAATACTTTACCTAATTTTCCTACTATTTTCATCATATCTGGGGTCGCTATAGTGGCATCAAAATCGGTCCATCCCTTTTGTATCTTTTCAGCTAATTCCTCTGAGCCTACAAAATCAGCCCCGGCTTCCTCTGCCTCTTTTGCTTTCTCTCCTTCGGCAAAGACAATAACTTTCACTTTCTTGCCTGTACCATGAGGTAAGTCCACCGCCCCTCTTACCTGTTCCTCAGAACGACGGGTATCGATACCTAATTTAATCGCAATATCAATAGATTCTTCGAAATTCGCCCAGTGAAGTTTTTTAACTAAATCCAACGCTTCTTCCGGATTGTAAAATTTATCTTTTTGGTAATCTTTAATAGCCTCTAAATATTTTTTGCCTCTTTTTTTACTCATCTTTTTCCTCCTTGTGGTATTATTGGATTTTATCCTTCCACATAAGTTCGCAATTAATTATTATTTGTTATCTCTATTCCCATGCTTCTGGCAGTACCTTCAACTATTTTCATGGCACTTTCTAAATCATTAGCATTTAAATCAGGCATTTTACGTTTAGCAATCTCTTCAATTTTTTCCCGAGATAACTTTGCAACCTTTTCTTTATTTGGTACTCCTGATCCCTTTTCTATTCCTGCTGCCTCTTTAAGTAAAAAAGCAACTGGTGGCTTTTTGCAGATAAAAGTAAAAGATCTATCCTTATATACATTTATAATTACAGGTATTACGGTTCCAACATCCTGCCTTGTTTTTTCGTTAAAAGCCTTACAAAATTCCATAATGTTTAAACCGTGCTGACCTAAAGCTGGGCCTACCGGTGGTGCGGGATTAGCATTACCAGCTGGTATTTGCAATTTTATTACGGAAACTACTTTCTTTGCCATTAAATTCCTCCTATAACTAGTCGTTAGTGAATAGTCGTTAGTCGTTAGTTTAAATACAATTTTTCAGTTTTTAGTTATCTGTTTACAATTTTTAGTCATAAATTCGTAACTCAAAGCTATTTTCGTATATCGTATTGCGTACCGCGTGAAATTTAAAACTTATCTTAAAGCTACTTGGGTGTCCAGAATTTAGGAGCCGTACCGCGTGAAATTTAAAACTTATCTTAAAGCTACTTGGGTGTCCAGAATTTAGGAGCCAAGATACTAATTCAGTTTTGCGCTTTTCGTTTTTCGCTATTAATATTTCTCCACGTCATTAAAACCTAACTCAACAGATGTCTCTCGACCAAAAATAGATAGAAAAACTTTCATTTTATTTTTTTCATAATCTACTTCTTTTACTTTTCCCGTATACCCGGTAAATGGACCAACGATAATTCTAATATTTTCGCCTACTGTAATATCTAACTTGGGTACTTTCTCGCCTTTTCCCATCTGCTTTAATATATTATCTATTTCTGTTTCTTTTAAAGGAACCGGTTTAATCCCTGAACCTACAAAGCGAGTGACTCCGGGAGTATTTCTTACTACTTGCCAGGAATTATTATCCAATATCATTTCTATCACTACATACCCTGGAAATACTTTTTTTTGCACATATTTTCTTTTACCAGATTTTACCTCCAATGCTTTTTCAGTAGGTATTAATACTTGGAAAATCTGGTTCTCCATTCCCATGGATTTAATTCTTTGTTCTAAATTTATTTTTACTTTATTTTCATATCCTGAATAAGTATGAACTACGTACCATTTTTTTTTATTTGAAGCCATTGTAACTAATTATCTCTCTTCCTTTTTCCATAAAATAGCAAATATCTACCGTGGTTTATTTTATAAATAAAGTTAGTGCTTTAGTAAAAAATATATCAATTAACCCAATAAAAATGGAAGCAATTATTATTGTAGTAATAACTACAATTGTGCTATTTTTAAGATCTTTTTTAGTGGGCCAGACAACTTTTTTTAATTCAGCTATAGCTTCTCTTATAAAATTATTTATTTTATTAAAAGTATTTTTTAGTTTCATTTTACTCCCAATTTAATTTTCATTTCTCTTTATTAGATAAAAAAAATGGCAGGCCCGGCAGGATTTGAACCTGCAACCCCCGGATTTGGAGTCCAGTGCTCTGCCGTTGGAGCTACGGACCTTAATAATTATTAAACAAAACTCCTAAGCTAAAACTATTTTATTTCCTTGTGCAAAGTATGAGTTTTACAAAACTTACAATACTTTTTAAGTTCTATTCTTTCTGGAGTATTTTTCTTATTTTTATATTTATTATAATTTCTATTTTTACACTCACTACAAGCTAAAACTATTCTTTGTCCCATTAAACGTTTCTCCTAAAAAATCAAAAATTTCACAAGCCTAAATCTACCATACTTTATGCTTGGTGTCAAGAACTAATCCGTATCTCGTATCTAGTATCTCGTATCTCGTTAGAGAAATAAATTTTAAATATCCAAATCTTTAATATCCTTAATTATTTGCTTCTTTGCGAGATACGATTCACGATTCACGAGATACAATCTTATTCAACTATCTCACTTACCACTCCGGCACTGATAGTACGCCCTCCTTCTCGGATAGCAAAGCGGAGCT
>NBMG01000037.1:3795-16857 GCA_002084865.1 Candidatus Atribacteria bacterium 4572_76 | reverse complement strand
TAAATATTACTAATGCGCAAAAAAGATGGGGTTCTTGCTCTCACCGGGGTAATTTGAGTTTTTCCTGGAGATTAATTATGGCTCCTTTGCCTATCATAGATTCTGTTGTTGTCCATGAACTCGTGCATCTTGAAGTGAGAAATCATTCAAAAGCATTTTGGAATAAAGTGGGAAGCTTGGATAAGGAATATAAAGAACATAAAGATTGGTTAAAAAATAATGGTTATTTATTGAGATTGAAATGATATTTTGTGAATATGTTGTATTTTTCATTATCTTTAACCCAATCATAAAAGTCTTTTAAGAAACCTACAACCTATACAACAAATTATAAAATAGTTAACCTGGAGCACACTTTTAATATTTAAATAACCAGTAATTTTTATTAAAAATTAGCTTTAGTACAATAAAAATTGTAAAATATAACAATATATTGAAAGAATAGCAATATGTTTTCCGGCTTTTTTATAGGAATAACTATTTACCAATAATTAAGGGAGGTTTTAATAGTACTATGAAAACATCTCCGAAACTAATCTCAACAATTTCCGGTATTGAATACCCATTTGAGAGGATTGAAGAATTTGCTGATAATGGCGAATCCTTAGAAGTATTTATTCCCAACCTGGAAAAAGCAAAAATTAAATCGGGGGAATATCTATGGCAAAGATTTGCTGACTTTCTTCCTTTTACCCAGATGAGTGAAGATTTTCATTTAGGTGAAGGGAATACTTCTTTAATTCAAGCTGATCAAAGATTACGAGAGTTCACCGGAATTAGTAATTTATTACTCAAAAATGAAGCCCAAAATCCTACATGGAGTTTTAAAGACAGGGGATCTTTAGCTTGTATTTTCATGTCAAAGAAAATGGGTGAAAAGGTAACAGCTACTATTTCCTCGGGTAATATGGGGAATTCAATTGCTGCTTATGGTGCAAAAGCCGGTATTAAAGTAGTAGTGTTTGTTCCAGAATTTACCCCAAAAGAGAAGATTATGGCAATGTCCATTCATGGTGCAATCATTATAAGAGTTAAAGCTGAAGATTATTCCATGATGAAGAAGCATATATTGAGTTTTGCCAAAAAACTTAATCTAAGAATTGTTTCAGGAAATGGACCAATTAGAGTCGAAGGGTATAAATTAACAGCTTTTGAAATGTTTGAACAAATGAAAAATAAGGTTCCGGATTACATCGCGGTTCCCACATCTGCTTGCGGACATATTAGAGGTTTGTTTAAGGGATATCGAGAACTGAAACAAGCGGGAATAACAAATAAATTGCCAAAGATGATAGTTGTTCAAGCTAAAAATAATAGCCCGATTGTAACTGCTATTAAAAAAGGCGAAGAGCATGTTGTGCCATTTTCAAATTTCCATACTGTTGCCGAAGCTATTACTACCGGTAATCCCATGGGAGGAGATGAAATTATTCATAAAGCAAAAAAATATAATTGGCTTGCTGAAAGTGTATCAGAAGAAGAAATACTTGTTTCCCAAAAGAAGCTTGGAGAAGTTGGTTATTTTGTTGAACCAGCTTCTGCTACAAGTCTTTATGCGGTTAAAAAATTATTTAAGGCAGGAAAGATTGAAAAGGGTGCAACAGTTGTTATGATGTTAACCGGAACGGGTTTAAAAGATTTAGATGTGTTCCAATATTATCATTTGAATGTTATGGAAAGTGATATTGGAAAGATAGAAGATGATGTCCGGAATTTACTGAAAAATATTTACCGTTAAGAAAGGTAAAAAATAAGTATTTAAGGGTTTTTTCTGAATATAAAGTTGAAGTATTAACTTAAAAAAGACCTATTATAAATGAAATCTAAATTCCGGACGGTTTAGAAAAACTAGATGCAAAATTTAGAGATTAGGGAAAATTCGATAAGTAAGCAAAGGAGACCGTAGATGTTTTTACCCACTACCAGAGAAGAGATGAAAAAATTATCCTGGGATAAGCTGGATGTAATTATTGTAACCGGGGATACCTATATAGACAGTCCCTATATCGGAGCAGCGGTTATAGGAAGGGTGCTTCAGGCGGCAGGATATAAGGTGGGTATTATTGCTCAACCAGATACAGAGAGCGAGATAGATATTAACAGGCTGGGAGAGCCTACTCTCTTCTGGGGAGTCACTGCCGGTTCGAAGAATACCAGGAGGCCTGATCGGGCATCTATAGTCTATTCTAATCTGATAAGAAAATATTTTAAAAATACCAAACCGATTGTCCTGGGAGGAATAGAAGCGAGCCTGCTAAAGAAGATAAGAAAAAATTTATCTCTATGTTCCATACCTTTTATCTAAACAATGACTCTCTAACTGCTAAGGGATTATGCCAGCAGCAGGATAGTAGATATTTAATTCAAAATCCCCCGATTTATCCTCTTACCCGGAAGGAACTGGACCGGGTCCATGATCTGCCCTACGAAAGAGAAGTCCACCCCCATTATAAAAAAGAAGGAGAAGTAAAAGCCCTGGAAACTATAAAATTTTCTATTACTACTCACCGCGGCTGTTATGGGGAGTGTAATTTTTGTTCCATCACCGTCCATCAGGGTAAGGTTATCCAGGAAAGGAGCGAAAAGTCGATTTTAAGAGAAGCAAAATTATTGGCTAAATTGAGAGATTTCAAGGGATATATTTTAGATGTAGGTGGACCTACAGCCAATATGTACGGAATAGAATGTCAGAAGAAATTAAAGTCAGGAAGTTGTTCCGATAAGAGATGCCTGTATCCGCAGTTCTGCCCGAGACTAAAGATAAATCATAAAAAGCAGATGGAAATTTTAAAGAAGATAAGGCAAATTGGGGGAGTAAAAAAGGTCTTTGTCGCCTCAGGGATACGCTATGATATGGTCTTAAGTGACCAAAAATACGGAGAAAGGTATTTATGCGAATTAGTTAAGTATCACATCTCCGGACAACTTAAAATTGCCCCTGAACATACAGAGAATGATGTCCTAGAAAAAATGGGTAAACCTGATCAAGGATGTTTAAAAAGATTTAGGGATAAATTTTTGCAAATAAATAAAGAACAGAAGAAGAAACAATTTTTGACCTATTATTTAATTGCTGCTCATCCGGGATGCAGGGAAGAAGATATGTACAGATTAAAAGAATATACTTCTAAAGAGCTAAGACTAAATCCCAAACAAATCCAGATATTTACCCCCACCCCCTCTACCTATTCCACTCTTATGTATTATACTGAAATAGACCCTTTTACTGGAAGGGCAATTTATGTGGAGAAGAATTTAAAAAAGAAAGAAAGACAGAAAGGGATTGTGGTAGAAAAAAAAGTAAATTCCAATAGGAATTTTATTTTAAATCACCATATTAATAAAAGTGTGATATACTTTTATTTACTATTTAACTTTTAAATGTGCTAACCCGATAGCATCTTTTTTTATAAAGGTAACAAATTGAAAATAATAATAGTAATCAAATATTTTTGATAAAGGAAATAAAAGATGAGCAAAGGTAGCGGGCAAGAAAAGGTATCTATTGATTTTCGCATTATACTGGCAATAGCCGTAACTCTAATTTTTTGGGCTTCTGCCTTTGCCGGTATAAGGGTGGGATTAAAAGCCTATAGTCCGGAAAATTTAGTACTTCTTCGTTTTTTAACTGCATCAATAGTTTTATTAGTTTATGCAATAATTACCCGCATGCCTTTACCGGAAAGAAAAGACCTGCCTGCGATATTTTTTCTTGGCTTTATCGGAATAACCGTCTATCATCTTGCCCTCACCTTTGGAGAATTAAAAGTAACTGCTGGTTCTGCCAGTCTTTTAATTGCCTCTGCTCCCATCTTTACCGCTATTTTGGCTATGTTTATTTTAAAAGAAAAGATTAATACCTGGGGCTGGATAGGAATTATAATCAGTTTTTTGGGAGTGAGTTTAGTTGCCAGAGGAGAAGGTGAAGGAGTTAGGTTTGAACCGGCGGCTTTTTTAATTTTATTAGCTGCTGTAAGTACGAGTTTTTATTTTGTTTTACAAAAACCTTATTTGAAGAAATACACACCTTTAAAATTTGTTACTTATACAATCTGGTGTGGTACTTTTTTCCAAATATTTTTTTCGCGAGGTTTATTTCAGAATATAAAAAATGCCCCGATTGAGGCAACACTGGCTATTATTTATATGGGCATTTTTCCCGCGGCCCTGGCTTATATTACCTGGACTTATGTCCTTTCTCGAATTCCGGCTTCTTTAGCGGCGAGCTATCTTTATTTATCCCCGGTATTAGCCATATTAATTGCCTGGATATGGTTGGGAGAAATGCCTTTCTTTTTATCATTAGTGGGAGGGGCTCTTGCTCTAATTGGAGTAATAATTGTGAATATTTGGGGAAGATAAGGGCTTTATTAGCCTAAAAAATGTCTTTTAATTTCTGATTGAATTATTGTAAACTTTAGTGAAGTTAATAGATAGAAAGAAGAAAATTACTTTTTTTGTATCTTCTTTCCTCTTTCTTAACTCGATACTCGATACTATATACTTGATACTTTCTGATATAAAAAGAAGGAAGATAAGAAGAGATTGTGGTAAAATAAAATGTAAAGTATTTAATTGTAAAATACAAGTATATCTAATAGGAAAGTGCATTGATAATCGAGAAAAATTTGCACAGTATTTTAAGACAAAAGTGGGAAGAAGCAGTACAATCAATAAAAAAAATAAATTCAGAAAAATCATATAAAAATGATTGTAACCTAAAAAGTAAACAAAAAAGGGGCACGATGCATCGTGCCCACAGGAGAAATCAGGCAATAATATGGTGAGGGCACAATTCATTGTACCTCTACAGATGATTATAACTAAAAATAGCATTATAAGAATTTTGAATTGGCCCAATAATTGCTTTAATATATATAAATGGATATGACTTAAAGATAAAATATGAAAATATCAAAAATATACAATAGAGAGGTGTGATGCTTTGTGATTAAAAATATAGTAAAAAGTATAATATTATTTCTGGTCATATTTTTTATTGTTTCCGGTGGATTGTTCGCTGCAGAAACGAAAGAAATGAATCTTAGCCAGGCAATTAATTTAGCTTTAGAAAATAATTTAAATTTAAAGATAGCCAATTTAGATCTGGAAAATGCTCAAATAGATTATCAAAAAACTAAAGCTAATAACCTGCTCACTGAATCTCGCTACATAGAATTACAGGGAGATTTGGGTTTGCTTCAGGCAGAGGATAATTATAACCAGACCAGGAATGAGGTAATTATTGATGTAGTACAAAAATATCTTCAATTAAATCAAGCTAAAAAAAATATTACCGCCAAGAGCAAAGAAGCAGAATTAGAGAAAAATTTATTGGAGGAAGTTGAAGCCCAGGTTAAAGCCGGGCACAAAGGAAGCTTAGATCTCCTTCGGCAAGAAAACAAATACAATAACGCTATCTTTGATTTAGAAAAAGCCAATGATGACTACCATCAATACTTCAGAGAGTTTAAATTAGAATTAGGATTAAACGATCAAGAGGGAGAAGAATTTAATTTAGTCGAAGTAGCTTATCCTGAAATTTGGCAGATAGATGAAGAAGAAGCCCTAAAAAAGGCTATTGAAAATAGTTTTATTTTGGAATTACGAAAAAGGCAGATAGAATTGGCTAAAGTTGATTTAGAAAGGGCTGAGGCAGCGGCAAGTCCGGAATTGGATTTACGAAAACTTAAGAATAATATAGAATTAGCTAATTTAAATTTTAGTAAAACTCAAAAAGAATTAACTAATTCAATTAGAAAACAGTTCTATACTTATAAGCAGTCTATTAATAGTTTAGATTTAAGCCGACGAAACCTGAATCAAGCTCAGGAAAATAATAGTATCATAATCGATCAGGTAAAGGCAGGCCTTAAAACTAAAAATGATCTTTTGTCAGCAGAAATAAGTTTACTGCAAGCAGAGTATAACTTAAATTCGGCCATCCTCAATTACTATATGACCAAATTAACCATGCAGAAATTAATAGGACAAAAGATCGAAGAGGGAGAAATTGAATGAACCGAATTAGAAAAAGTAATTCGTTTTTTATTTTATTCTTAATAATATTCACAAGTTTTATCTTGACCGGGGAGAATGTACAGGCCAAAGAAATTTCTTTGGAAGAAGCCCTTAATTGGGGAATTGAAAATAATTCTTCAATTAAAGAAATAAAAGACAATATTGAAACTATAGAAAGAAGTTTAACCCTAATTGATACTGAATACGGTTTTAAAACAAAGATTAGCGCTAATCCGATTATTGCCGGTGGTTTTGAAGAGCAAACTGACGATAACTCAAATGGTATTGTTGAGGAAGATACCAGTTCCGAAAGCAGCAGTAGTCCTAAAATTACTTTAAAAACTACAAAATTATTTCCTAATGGAATATTTCTTCAATCGGAAATTTCCATAAAAGAGGAAGATTTGTTTGATCTGGAGAAGCTTTCAGAAGGACCTGATAGTGTTTTCAGTGCAACTAAAAACCTCTATCCTGTAATTCCCATTACAACAGAACAGGAAAAATATTTAACCTCTAATAACTTGCTTAAAGCCAGGGAAAATCTAACCTGGCAGCAAGAAAGCAAAAAGATAGAATTTTTAGAATCTTATTTAAATCTTCTACGCCTGCAGGAAAGATTATCTTTAGCTAAAACCAATTTTCAGTATGCGCAAGATGATTTAGATAAGATATTAAAAAAAATTGAGATTGGAGAAGCAGGGGAAAGGCAGGAAATAGAAGCAAAGATCACTCTGAAAAAAGCAGAGATAGATTTTTTGCAAGCTCAAAATACTTTTCTTCAACAAAAGAACAGGTGGTATTTAAATTTAGGTTTACCGGAAGAAACCGAAGTGCTTTTAGTGGAAAATTCGACTTTTTTAAAAGAGATTTTAGAATGGGCTGATTCTTTGGAATTTAATTTAAAAGAAGAAGAGTTAATAGAGTTAGCAGTAGATAACTACTATAGAATTAGAAATATTCTCCTGGATCAAGACAGCGCTCAAAAAGAAGCAGAATGGAATTTGACTAAAAATAAACCACAGGTTGATTTATTTGGCGCTTATAACGGCAAGGATAATAGTTGGGGAATTGGGATTGAATTAAGTTACGATATCTTTGACGGAGGGAAACAGAAAATAGAGGACGAAGGATATCAAGCGAAAATAGAAAATTTAAAAGACGATTACCTGCAAATAGTCTCCGAGTTAAAATTAGAATTATCCGATCTAATCAATCAGCAGGAAATAAATAGCTTGAGCTTAGAGGAAAAATTAATGTCCTGGGAAAAAGCTAAATTAGAAGAGGAATCTTATCAAATACAACTTCAACAGGGCTTGATTAGTGATAGTGAGTTTCAGTACAGGATGCTTAATTGGCAGGAAGCAGAGATAGATCTTAAATCTGTAAAAGATGATATTTTAATAAATAAATTACGTATAGCTCATTTTTTGGGAATTAGAAAATAGCGGTTAAAATTAAGGAGTGAAAAAAAGATGAAAAAGAGATGGTTGATTATCGGAGTAATTATTATTGTAATAATTATTGCTCTTTTTATCGGGGGCAGGTTTTTAAATAGAGCAAGTGAAGAAGAATTAACTGTACAAAATACTAATATCAAGATTACCCCTCAGATGGTTACATCTGTAGAACGGGGAGATCTTAAAAAGACAGTTTCTACCAGTGGTTATCTTCAGCCGGCTGATGAAAAAGCTCTTACTTTTAGTTTAAACGGTGAAATTGAAGAAGTATTAGTCAGTGAGGGTAAGAGAGTTACAGAGGGAGAAGCACTGGTGCGATTAGAGAAAAGTCAGCAAGAATATAATTATTTAAAAGCAAAAAATACTTATGAATTAATTAAGACGAGTGGTTCGGAAAGTGAAATAAAAGAACAGGAGCTAAATTTTCAAATTGCTAAAAAAAATTTAGAAGATACCACTCTTAAAGCTCCTTTTTCCGGTTTGATTACTGAAGTTTCCGTTAAACCGGGTGATTACATTAATTCAGGGAGAGAGGTAGCTTATATAATTGATGACAGCAGTTACAAAATAGAAGTTGCAGTTAATGAGATTGATAGTTTGGAGATAGAAGTAGGGCAGGAGGCAATTATTATCCTGGATGCCTTCCCGGGAAGAGAATTTTCAGGAAGAGTAACGGAGATTCATAATTATACTCAAAATGTAAACGGAGTAGTTACTCTTCCGGTTACAGTACAATTAGATAAGACGGATAGGCAGTTTAAACCCGGTTTTTCCGCTTTAGTGGAAATTATTATTGGTAAAGCAGAAGGCGAATTATTAGTTCCTATTAGCGCACTCCTTGTGTTTACCCCGGTAAAGGTCGGATTTAGCGATGGAGTTTATACTGCTATCGAAGAGGGATTGGCAGAGGGTGAAGAGATAGTGATAAATGTTTTCGAATTTGCCAAGGCCGGTTCTAAAAATAATACTACGCAAGGTGTCCCTGGGATGGGGGGATTTATGAGGCCGAAAAAATAAAGATTGGGAAAATAACATATAAGGTAATATCTAAATGCTAGAAGTAAAAAAAGTAAAAAAAATATATCAGATGGGAAAAGTGAAGGTAGAGGCTTTAAGGGGAGTCTCTTTTTATATTGATAAAGGAGAATTTGTTGCTATTATGGGTCCTTCCGGTTCCGGTAAATCTACTTTGATGCATATTATCGGTTGCCTTGATCAACCTACAGAGGGTAATTTTATAATCGGAGGAAAAGACGTGAGCAAACTGAATGATGATAGACTGGCTGAGATTCGCAATAAAAGGATTGGTTTTGTTTTCCAGCAATTTAACCTCCTGTCGCGAACCAGTATTTTACATAATGTGGAAATACCTCTTATCTATGCAGGGGTAAAAGCAAAACAGAGAAGAGAATTGGCTAAACAAGCATTAGAGAGCGTGGGTTTAGCTGACAGGGTAAAACATAAACCTAATGAGATATCGGGTGGAGAAAAGCAAAGAGCTGCTATTGCCCGGGCATTAGTTAACAAACCCTTGATTATTTTAGCTGATGAACCGACCGGGAATTTGGATACTAAAACCGGAGAAGAGATTATAAAAATCTTTTATAAATTACATCGACAAGGAAATACTATTATTATGGTAACTCACGAAGCAGAAATTGCCAGGTAATTGCTATTGTTTCTATCGGTTCCGGAGCTCGAGAGCAGATTACTGCACAAATATCTGATTTGGGCTCTAATGTCATAAATATTTTACCCGGTACCAGCAAGGGATGGGGGGGTAGTATTAGTGCAAGTTCGGTGGATGTTTTTACTCTGGAATTAGCTGATTATATTGAGAAAGTAAGCCCCTCGGTAAAGAGAGTAGTACCCATTTCTCAGGGTTCGAGTTTATTAATAAAAGGGAATTTTAATATTCAAGCTACCATTATCGGAACAAATGCCGATTATCAGGAGGTAAATAATTATAATCTGGCTCTGGGGCAATTTATAAATGAAAGTGATCTCGATACCAGCCGAAATATTATAGTATTAGGTTCGGAATTGGCTGAAGAACTCTTTGGTAATAATAACCCTTTAGGAGAAAAGATTAAATTGTTCTATCAGAGAAGAGATTATCTTTTTACGGTAATCGGGGTAATGGAAGAAAAAGGAAAGGGATTAACCGGCGATCTAAATAACCAGGCCTATATACCTATTACCACCTTTATGAAAAAACTTTCTAATTCCCGATTTGTCTCCTATTATATGGCTCAGGCGAAATCCGGCAAGGAAGCTGCGGCTGCAGTGGGAGAGATAGAATATTTTCTAATCAAATATCTGGAAGATGAGGAGCAAGAAAAATTCAACCTGTTCAGTCAAGACCAAATTTTAGATACTATCAGTTCAGTTACCGCCTCTCTAAGCTTAATGTTAGGAGGAATTGCTGCTATTTCCTTGCTGGTAGGAGGGATAGGGATTATGAATATTATGTTGGTATCGGTAACTGAGAGGACCAGAGAGATAGGGATCCGTAAGGCCTTAGGAGCAAAGAATAAAAATATTATGAGCCAGTTTCTTATCGAAGCTTTGAGTTTGAGTGGAATGGGAGGGCTGATTGGTATCTTTTTCGGTTGGTTAGGTGCTTATGCTATTGCCCAAGCCGGAAAGTGGCCTCTTGTAGTTTCTCCTATCTCTGTTCTACTGGCTTTTGGTTTTGCTGTAATTATCGGTCTTTTCTTCGGCCTTTACCCTGCTATGAAAGCTGCCAAAATGGACCCCGTCGACGCCCTCCGATACGAATAAAGCAAAAAAAAGAACAGGGGACGGTTTTCTGTTCTTTTTTTTCCGGCCAAAAATTTAAGATTCTAAAAAGAACAGAAAACCGTCCCCTGTTCTTTTTAAAAAAGATAAAAATATTTTAAATAAAAAAAAGGATTTTCAAGATGCTCTATCGAATATAGAAAATAATATAGAAATGTGGCCGGGAATAATCCTTGGCCACAAAAGTAAAAAATATAAAAGGAGGATTTTAGAAATGAAAAGACAGTTCAAAGTACTACCGATTTTACTCACCTTGACCTTAGTTTTTAGCTTACTTTTCTCGTATGTTGTTTTTGCCGCAGATACTACAACCATTACTATCTTGCAGACTTCAGACCTACATGGGCGAATTTACCCTCACGATTATGCTACCGATACAGTAGACAGTGATACCGGATTGGCTAAAATTGCTACTCTGGTAAAACAGGAAAGGGCGATTGATCCAGATGCGCTTTTAATTGACTGCGGAGATACCGTTCAGGATAATAGTGCAGAGTTATTCAATAATTTGCCTATACATCCTATGATTGAAGGATTAAATTTCTTAAATTATGATGTATGGGTAATAGGAAATCACGAGTTCAATTTTGAAAAAGCTTTCCTGGATAAAAATGTAGCCACTTTTAAAAATACTGTATTATCAGCAAATATTTTAAAGACTGATGGGACTTATTATGTTAAACCTTATGAAATTTTTGATATCAAGGGTATTAAAGTTGCTGTTATCGGCTTAACACCACCTAACATTACTCAATGGGAAGCGAGTGCCCCGGAACATTTCGAAGGTTTAACTTTCCCCGGAACAGTAGAGCAATCTAAAAAGTGTATTGCGGAACTTGAAGGCAAATACGATGTTTTGATTGGAGCATTCCATTTAGGACCCGAAGGTGAACATGGTTATGAAGGCTCAATAACCATCGCCGAAGCCTGCCCGGAGTATTCAGTTATATTCTGCGGACATGCCCATTCGAAATATAATGAAGTGATAAATGGAGTTCATTTGATTGAACCTGGGAAATGGGGATGGGCTTTAGCTAAGGCAGTTATTAAATTGGAAAAATCCGGAGATAAATGGGAAGTAGTAGATGTAGCTACTGAAAACATTCAGACCAAACCGGTAGATCCTGACCCGGAAGTTTTAGCAAAATTCAAATTTGTACATGATGAATCAGTTGCTGATGCTAATTTGATAGTGGGAGAGATTACCGCTGATTTTATTGCCTCTCCCGATTATATCACCGGAGAAGCCAAGATAACCACTATGCCAACCTCACAGTTAGAAGACACCTCTGTAATTGATTTAATTAACGAAGTACAGATGTTTTATACCGAAGCAGATGTTTCTTCGGCAGCACTCTTTAATTTCGGCTCAAACTTACTAAAAGGACCCTTCAAAAAGAAAGATGTTGCCTTTATTTACAAATATCCCAATACTCTGGTAGGGACAAAGATTACCGGTGCAAACCTGAAAAAGTATATGGAATGGTCAGCAAGTTATTATAATACCTGGAAAGAAGGAGACGTTACTATCAGCTTTAATCCCAAGATTCGCGGTTATAACTATGATATGTTCTCCGGAATGACTTACGAGATTAATCTCTCTAAACCGGCAGGAGAGCGAGTAGAAAACATACTTATAAATGGCTTGCCACTTGTTGATAACAATGTTTATCGCCTATCACTAAATAATTATCGTTTCGGAACATTGCTGGGATTAGGATTGGTAACCATGGAGGATAGATATTATGATTCCTATGAGATTATGCAGGATGCCGGTAGAATTCGAGCAATGATTGTAAAATATGTTCAAGAAGAAAAAGGCGGGGTATTAGCTCCCACAGTAGATAATAACTGGAAGATAACCGGAGTTGACCTTGAATCTCCTTTTAAAGAAGTAATTTTCGATATGGTAAGAAAAGGAGAATTATCTATACCGACTTCCGAAGATGGCAGGACATTAAATGTAAAAGCATTGAATGTTTATGAACTTATAGATGAAGGAAAACTGAAAGTTTCTACTTATGTGGTCCAAACAGGAGATAGTCTATGGGGGATTGCTCAAAAATACGGTCTTACCTGGGAAGAATTAAATAAGCTTAATAAATTAGAAAATCCCAGATTAATTCTCCCCGGTCAAACTATCTTAGTTCCTGCTCTACCGTAAATACTGAAAATTTTTAGTTCTTTTAAAAAATAAAAATATTTTAAATAAAAAAAGGATTTTGAAGGTGCTCTATCGAATATAAAAACAGTGTAAGAAAATGTGACCGTGGACTCTTCGTATTAACATTACAGTAATTAAGGGGGGGGTGGTTAAAATAAACGCAAAAAAATTAATAGGTTTTGCTATACTGGTTATTATACTATTTTCTTTTGCTGCTTTTATTGCCTGCGCCGAGCGGAGTTTTAAAATAACCGATTATCAAGCTCAGGTGAAGATATTAGAAAATGGTGATATTCAGGTAAGCGAAATTTTTGAGTATAATTTTGATGGTGATTTTAACGGCATAGTAAGGACTATAGGAATTAAAGGCTCGGATGGATTTAAGTATTTCAAGGCTTCCGAATATTTCCCTGAAGAAAAAGAATTAGAATATACTCAAAGTCTCGCTGCAGATATGATTACTTATAAAATTTATGATAAATCCAGCAATGAAAGAAAATTATTTTTACTGGAATACCAGTTAAAAAATGTTGCAACTTTATACAACGACACCGCAGAATTCTATTGGAAATTTTTCGATGAATCTAATACTTCCCCTATCGGCCATATTAAGATAGA
>NBMG01000037.1:0-3789 GCA_002084865.1 Candidatus Atribacteria bacterium 4572_76 | reverse complement strand
CTCCCGTCTACAGCAGTAGCAGAACTTTCGCCGGAAGAACTAAAAGTGTTTGGACATGGTCCCTTGGATGGAAAAGTATCTATCCAAGATGATGGTAAAATAATATATGAAGTTTTTGGATTATCTTCGAGAGAAATGGTGGAAGCAAGAATCTTATTTCCCGCCAGCATGATTCCCTATAGCAGCAGAATAATTAATGAGAATAAATTTGCTGAAATCATGAAAGAGGAATTAGGGTGGGCTAAAAAAGCAGATAGAGAGATGTATTTCAATATTATCGTTTTTTTATTGGCTCTGTTGGTAGTATTATTTAATATATTTCTGGCTATTAGACTTTACTTCAAATATGACAAAGAACTTAAGCCCGAAGTTGAAATGGATTATTACCGTGAATTACCTCAGGATATTACCCCCGCAGTTTTAAGTAAATTAATGAGCATCCAGGGGGTGGGCAGTAAAGATATTATGGCAACTTTGATGGACTTGGTACGCAAAAAATATTTGAAGATCGAAGAGATTCCAAAAGGAAGAAAAAAAGATTATAAATTTATATTAACCGAAGAAAACGATAACGCTAATTTAAAAGAACATGAATCATATTTAATCCACTGGCTTTTTTATTCCATCGGTAATGGAGCAAGTGTAACTTTAAAAGAGATAAAAGACTACGCTAAGGCATCAAGAACCCAGAGTAGTTTTCGGAACAATTATAATAAATGGGTAAAAAAGGTCGGAAAGGAATTTAAAAAGTATAATTATTTTGGCGAATCCAAAGAAGGGTTGAAGACCGCTGGCAAGGTAGTTTTAATGGAATTTGCTGGAGTATTTTTATTGTTTGCTCTGGGAGCCCTGCTAAAAGTGCAGCTGTTTATGATTATACCCCTATTGCTTGCTGTCATCTTCACCGGTTTTGGGGTGATAATCTATGGTGCATTGATAAGAAAAAAGACTCAAATCGGAGTTAATGAATATACTAAATGGAGGGCGTTTAAACAATTCTTATTACATTTTAGCAATATGAAGGATTACGAAATCCCTTCTATAATAGTTTGGGAGCATTATCTGGTTTACGCTATTTCGCTGGGAGTGGCAGATAAAGTAATTTCAAAATTAAAACTGGTCTTAAGCAATCAAGATATATCCTTAAGGAATTCTACCTACTTATACTGCATGACTGATAGAAACGGAAGAATAAATAACAGTATGTTCAGGTCTTTTGATAAAGTGTTCACTTCTGCTTTTGCTACTGCAAGTTCTTCTACCGGTTCCGGCGGCGGCTTCTCTTCCGGAGGCGGAGGAGGAGGGGGTGGCGGCGGAGCCGGTGCCTTTTAAATAATTTCTTAAGACGAAAAGGATAAAAAAGAAAGGGGTGTTTTTATGAGTTTTATAATGATTTTTATTATTCTAATTGTATTGTGGGGTGTTTTAACTTACAACAAATTAGTAACCTTAAGAGGGAGGATAGATAATTCCTGGGCGCAGATCGATGTTCAGCTAAAGAGAAGATTTAATCTAATCCCTAATCTGGTAAGCTCTGTAAAAGGATATGCTAAACATGAGAAAGAAACATTAGAAGAAGTGACTGCATCCAGAACCAAATATTTATCGGCCAAAACACCGGAGGAAAAATTGGAAGCAAATTCAGGATTAGCCGGTGCCTTGAGTCGATTATTTGCAGTTGCTGAAAATTATCCGGACTTAAAGGCCAATACAAATTTTCTGGATTTACAAAAACAGCTGAAAGATACCGAAGATAAAATAGGCTATTCAAGACAATTCTACAATGATACTGCTATGAAATATAATGTAGCGATAGTCCAGGTGCCGACCTCAATAGTTGCTAATCTGTTCGGTTTCAAAAGCAGACCGTATTTCAAAACAGAAGGGGAAGAAAGAGAAAACGTTGAAGTAAAATTTTAAAAAAAGAAAAAAGAACAGGGGACGGTTCTCTGTTCTTTTCAACTGTCCCCCTGTTTCAGTTCCAGATAATAAATTATGACAGATGTACATGAATTAATTAAAAAAAATAATCAAATAAAAAAGTTTTGCCTGTATGGATTTTTAAAAAACCTTAAGTTTTTTGAACCCTACTTATATATTTACCTAATACAGGTGGTGCACCTTAACCTATTCCAGATAGGAACTTTATTTTCTATTAGAGGGATAATTATCTACCTATTTGAGGTGCCCTCCGGGATATTTGCCGACCAATACGGAAAAAAGACCGAGCTGATGATCTGTTTTATCTTCTATATTGTATCTTTCTTCTTCTTTTTCCTGGGAGGAAGTTACACCATTGTAGCTATAGCTATGGTATTATTTGGCCTGGGAGAGGCTTTTAGGTCAGGTACTCACAAGGCCATGATTTATTCCTATTTGGAACAGAAGGACTGGTTTAAACATAAGACTTTCGTCTATGGCCGTACCCGCTCTTTTTCCTTAATCGGTTCTTCCTTATCTGCTTTTGTCGCAATCTTTTTAATGATTAAATTACCCAGGATACAATTGATTTTCTTGTTCAGCATCATCCCCTACATCCTTGATTTTCTCTTAATCTGGTCCTATCCGGATACTCTGAACGAACCGGTAGAGACTACTATTAATATAAAAAATTTTATTACTCATAGCATTAGACAGTTAAAGAATGTTTTTGCCAATAAACCTCTCAGAAAAGTAGTAATAAGCTCCTCGCTCTTTGATGCCATTTTTAAAGTTATAAAAGACTACATCCAACCTATTTTAAAAGATATTATTTTGGTTTCCGGAATCTATATAGTAGCTTCGATGGAGGCAGCCACTCAGTTAAAAATTATTTTAGGACTTATTTACGGAGTGATGTATATCTTTAGTTCATGGGTTTCCCGAAATGTTTACCGCTTAAATCTAAAATATAATTCTGATAGACTAATGGATATTAGTTTTGACATTTTAGGTATAGTATTTTTTATAATGTTTTTTGCTATCAAAACTAATATTATGTTAGCGATTATACTTCTTTATTTTTTCCTTTATCTTTTGAAAGACGGAAGGCGCCCTCTGGCGGTAGATGTTTTTGGTGATTATATGAAAAGAGATGAACGAGCTACAGTAATGTCAATTGAAAGCCAGGTCGGTTCACTTTTTATGATAGTATTAGCTCCTTTATTCGGCTATATTGCCGATAGATTTGGTATTGCAACTTTATTTTTTATAGTTGGCCTATCGATATTAGTTCTAAATAGATTTTTAAGAGTGGAAGTAAGAGAGAGAAAAAAAGTATGAACCTAATAAAACTGTTGGACAGGCGTTCCCCGTTTTCACGAGGATAGACCCGCTGTCTATGTAGGGGTCGGATTTATCCGACCCGGTTCTTGCGGGTTCGATGAATCGAACCCCTACAACGGAATGACAAAATAATATCTTTTCTTTAAAAGTTATTGTCTTAGGCGTTGGTAGTTTAATGCAAAGGAAAAGAAACAAAGATATAATTTGAATATCTCATAGAATATACTATAATTAAATTAGAGAGGATATAATAGATAACAAAAAAACAATAAAATGTATATTAATGCCATCCGGAGTTTTTAAAAATTTTAAAATGAAGGGAGGCTGCAAATAATGAAAGAAGAAGAATTTTATCAAAAAGAGCTTAATCTAATTAAGGAAAAATTAAGTGAGGTTAAGAAAAAGGTAAATATAAACAGACAGAAAAATAAAAAATTGAGGGATAAAAGAGAAACATTATTAGTTGATACAGTATTAAAAGCAGGTGATTTAAAAGAAAACTTACAAAAGATTGATAAATTTAAA
>NBMG01000036.1 GCA_002084865.1 Candidatus Atribacteria bacterium 4572_76 | reverse complement strand
GCCGGCTTAGGAATTCCTTTTTTATTGACTGCTATAGCTATCAATAAATTTTATTCCTTTTCCAGTAAAATTAAAAAGCATTTCAAAATTATAGAGTTAGTTGGAGGAGTATTACTGATACTGATTGGCGGTTTGATTCTTACTGATAATTTTCAGAGGATAGTAACTTATTTTATCAAGTAAAGAATAATTATCTTTGAAAATTAAAATTGTGCAAAGTTGACAAAATAACAAAAATAAATTTAAATGTAAATTGAAGGGATTTAAAGCAGTATGAAAATTTTTTTCACAAGAAGAAATAAAATAATGATTTTAGTAATCTTGTTAGTAGTAGTATTTTTTTTCGGATTAAAATCATATTTTAAGTTAAACGAACAGGATGCAGAGGCGGTAGAGGAGATTAAACCATTAGCTCTTAACTGGTTATCTTATAATGAAGGATTGGCTCTGGCCGAAAAAGAAAACAAATATATTTTAATCTATTTTTATGCCGATGGATGTGGTTGGTGCAAAAAAATGATTGACCAAACATACTCCGATGAAGAAGTAAAAAAGATACTTTCCGATAAGTTTGTAGCTGTTAAAATAAATGCGAGTTCAGAGAACAAAGTAATAGAAAAGGGGGAAGAGATTTCCGAAAAAAAATTAGCCACCTTATACCAGGTTAGCGGTTATCCTACTACTTGGTTTTTAGAAAGCAATCATAGCCCAGTAGCTCCTTTACCGGGATATGTTACTACTGAGCAATTTATTCCAGTATTAAATTACATCGGTGAAGGATGGTATAAAACCATTTCTTTTAAAGAATATTTGGAAAAAATATAATTAACAGATTATTAATTGAAGATAATTTTAATCAATATAAAAGGTCAAGGGATTGTAATAATATTTATAATTTGCCTTGACCTTTTTTTATTAGTAAAATAAGAATAACAAAAAGAAAAACAATCGGATTGGATAATGCTTAATATAAAAGTTGAAATTAATAATATATTAGAAGATATTAAGAAAATCAGCAAGGAGAAAGAGATTGTAGTGGCTTTCTCGGGTGGATTAGATAGCACTGTAGTTTCTGCTTTAGCTATCCAGGCCTTGGGTAGAGAAAAAGTTGAGGCGATTTCGGTCAGTTTTGGAGAATATGGCTATAGCAAGGGCTTAAAAAATATTCATGATATCGGTAGGGCCTTAGATTTAAAACTAAAGATTGTTCAGGGGAAAAAAGAGCAGGAAAGAGTTTTAAAGAAGGGACCAGCCTGTAATAAGTGTACCAGGATAGCTAAGTTGGGAAGGGTAAAAAAAGAAGCATCGGGAAGACTGGTATTGACTGGTTCAAACCAGAGTGACACTTGGGGGAAGAGGGGTTTAAAACTATATGATGGTTTTTATGCTCCCCTTTTGGAGCTAAAAAAGAAGGAAATCCGTAAAATTGCTGATTATTTCGATATAAAAATTTTACAGATTGGGGAAAATAAATTTAGAGAAGGCTGTAAGTTAAAACATTTGCTTAAGCCTTTAGTGGCTCCTCATTATCACGGTAAGGCGGTAGCAGAAGCTAATGAATTATTGTTAACTATTTTGGAGGAAGAGGGATATGAATCCGTTTTGGCTAACGTAAAAATTATTGGACCCCTAAATAAGAATACAGGGTTAATAAATGTATCCCCTTTACCTGAAGAAAAATTAAAGGGAAAAATCATTAAGGAATTAAAAAAAGTGAAAACTTTAGAGCAAGTTGAATTTTTAGATAAGCCGATTAGATTGACTATTAAAGCCAATAAGGGGCAATTTGATAATCAACATTCCCGACACTGGTTGGAAAAAGGGAGGCTGCAGCCCGATTTTTCTGTCCCCATAGAAGTGGAATGGTTATTGACAACCAACAAGAGTTTATCTACTTTTCAGGTTATTGATTATCAAATAATCGGATAGTATAATTGAATTGCATAGCGTAGAGCGTACAGCGTTTAGCGTATACATTTAGTTAGCTGGTTAGTTGGTTACCTGGTTCGCTAGTTAAGAAAATAAAAGATAAAAATCAGTAGCCAGGAGTCAGAATAAAATCATAACGCGTATGTCGTATATCGTATATAGCGAAAAACGAAAAGCGCAAAACGCAAAACCATAGCTCAAAATTTAAAATTTAAATATAAAGTATCGTATATTTAGATTCGTATATCTTATCTCGCATGTTATACAGTAAAAATAAAAACCAAAGAAGTAAAAACAGAACTTAAAATTTAAAATTTAAGAAAAAGTTTTGAATTTTGAATTATGGTTTTTCGCTTTTCACTTTAAATTTTTAGTTTTAGTGATGGGGTTTGATTCATCAAAACCGCAAAAAATACAGTAAGGAGGATATAAGATGTCTAATCAAAATTTATCCGAATTTGATATTCAAGAGGCTATCAAGGATGTCGCGAATTTAATGGGGGTTGCTGCTCGTACAGCACCAAAATCTGCCGGCAAAGATTTTGTAGTAGTTAAAGCAATTTACGGTGAAGATGTAACCAGATTAGCTAATGAGATGATTCATTATGGCGAAGAAACGGGTAAGAAAAATTTCGACCGTGATGGTGATAACGTCAAAAATTCTCTGGCTGTTCTATTAATAGGTCTAAAAGATGCTCAGTCTCTTGGCTTGAATTGTGGTGCCTGCGGGTATGACCAGTGTGCCGACCGAATTTCTCATAAGGGGAGTGAATTTGATGGACCTCAATGTGCTTTCAGGCTCTTAGATATGGGAATTGCTATTGGGTCAGCGGTTAAAACCGCCGGGATAATGAATGTAGATAATCGGATAATGTATCGTGCTGGAGTAGCAGCTAAGAAAATGGGTCTAATTGACGCGGATTTTGTAATGGGTATCCCCTTATCGGTAACCGGTAAGAGCATTTTCTTTGACCGATAAGTTAAATTAAATCACCACCTATTTTTAAAATGATTAAAAAATGAATTAGTGCGAAAAAATTGCTCAGTATTTTAATAGAAAAATGAGAAAAATTAACTCTTTTTAATAAACATTGTTGATATCTATAAAATTAATATTAAAAAATAATATAAAATATTTTAAATAACAGAGCCCAGAAAGTCTTTATTTATTGCATTTTTTTAGCAAAGATATTTTAAAAATTAAATATTCTGAAGGTTATTTTAAAAATTGGCACAATAATTGCTTCTATTAATGGTTAGAATAGAAAAATTAAAAGGAGGTGAAACAGATGAAAACGAAATTAATTGTACTAATCTTAGTAGTGGCAATAAGCGTAGTATTTTTAGGCTTTGCTCAATCTTCTTATGCTCAGCAAAATACACCTTTAATTAAACAGAAGATGCAACAGCAAAAAAGCAGTGTATTTAGAGAAATGATGGAAAAAAAACACGGTGATTATCCTGCCACAAGAATGGAAGAGCTTATTAAATTTCTAAATTTATCCGAAGAACAAATAGCTGAAATTAATAAAACTTTGTTAGATTTTCAAAAAGATACCGTTGAGCTTAGGAATAGTATGCAGATTAGAGAATTAGAAGTTAAAGCGTTATTGTTAGAACCGCAAACTGAGTTGGCAAAGATTAAAGCAAAAATGCGAGAAATTGCTGATCTGCAGGTAGAATTAAAAGTTAAAACAATTGAAAAATATTTGGGAATTAAAGATTTGCTAACTCCTGAACAGCAAGCAAAATTACCCTTAGGCGTTCCTTCCCAAATATTTGCATGGGAAAAGTTTAGTACGGGTAGAATGATGAATAATTTTTGTTGGTAAATTTGGTAAATATTAGAGTAGATTTTAAAAAGGGAGGAAAATAAATTTTCCTCCCTACAAAATATTTTTTTTGGAGAGGTGAAAATATAAAATGATGAAAATAAAATTAGTAAAGATAAATAGAAATACTATACTTGCTATAGCTTTAGTCCTTTTTCTTTCTATAAGTTGGGTAGGTGCTGTAAGTGCAGAAACTGAACCTTATTTAGCTCTTGAAGCTTTTAGCAATAGTATTGCAGATATTGCTGAAACAGTCGGACCGGCTGTAGTAAATATCGATACAGTGAGAATGGTGACAACGCAATTTCCCTCTTTTAAAGACCCTATATTTGAGAGATTTTTTGGGCGTGAGTTCGAAGAATTCAGAAGGACAATTCCTCAAAAGGGTGGGAATAAATACCGCTATTATTCCCTATGCTCAGGGCATCGGATTTGCTATTCCTATTAATATGGCTAAAAGAAATATAGATGATCTTATTAATTTAGGTAAAGTAAGAAGGTCATGGTTAGGTGTGTATATTCAGGAAGTTACTCCGGAAATTGCCAAACAGTTTGGCTTGCCAGAAGATGCTGAGGGAGTTTTAGTTGGAGATGTGGTTGAAGATAGCCCGGCAGAAAAGGCAGGGATAAAAAGAGGGGATATAATTGTAAAGGTTAATGATGAGGAAGTTAATTCTCCGGGAGAGCTTCAAGACAAAATAAGAGATATTGATATTGGTGAAAAAGCGATTATAGAAATTATGCGGGATGGTAAAGCAACAAGGTTTATAGTAAAAATTGGTGAAATGCCAACTGTGGAAGAAGAAGGCAGTGAATTTCTCAAAGAGAAAGTATTTTCTGTGCAAACCGGATTAAAGGTTGAGGCGGTTACTTCAGGAATTGCTAAAGAATTAGAGTTGCCCTGGGTAAAAGGGCTGGTGATTACTGAAGTAATTCCGGGGAGTTCAGCAGATGATATGGGTTTACAAAGAGGAGATGTAATTTTAGAGGCAAACCGGATAGAAGTATCTTCTGTTGGAAAATGGGAAGAAGTGATCAGTAGGTTAGAACCGGGAGACACATTATTATTATTAGTATTCCGTAACCGCCATACCTATTATGTGCCGATTAAAGTAGAAAAGATTGACTGAATAAAATCGTATCTAGTATCTCGTGAATCGTATCTCGCATTCTAGGACAAAGCGGATAGCGGATAAGGTAGAGGAAGTAGGAATAAGTAATATGTAATAAGTGATTTGTACGGGCAGACCTTGTGTCTGCCCGTAATGAGAAATTTATAGCGTAGAGGTAGGGGCGTATTGCGATACGCCCCTCATAATTTTTATAAATTTAACTTGTATATGGTAAGATATTAGAAATATTTAAAGGATGAGATGGTCTATAAAATTGAAAAAAGATAAAAATCATAAATTTTCTGCCCCTTTTCGAGAAAGAAATATTGTTTTAGCCTTAATTATTATCATATTTCTTGCCTTACTACTAGGTTCTTTGACCTATAAAGAAGTGCAAAGAGAAAGGTATTATTTGTGGGAGTTAGCCCGTTCGGAGGGATTAAATATTGCCTTTTCTATCCAAACCCTTGGCCCCCGGTTTATCTTAAATGAAAATGCTTTAAAAGATATTTTAGTACTTTTAAAAAAAGAAGGAGTAAATTATATTGATATTTGTAACGATAAAGGGATAATACTGTTTAGCACTGAAAAGGAAAGGTGGAAAAATACTATAAAAATCCTTAATCCGGGTAAAATAAATTTCGTAAATACTCAAGATAAAAAGGGGGACAGAATACTTCAAGTAATAAAACCATTCAATCTTGATATTGATAAACAACTGGATATCTGGAAGATATTACCAATTAGAAATAGTTATTTAGTAGTGGGGGTAAACTTAGAAGGATATTATAACCGTTTAAGCCAGACCAGAAGAAGAATAATTTTAAATTACGCCGTTATAATGGCTCTCGTGCTATTTGGGATTTATGTGATTTTTAAATTACAAGAAACCTATATCGTAAAAAAGACTTTAAACGAAATGAAAGATTATACTGCAAAACTACTGGAAACTATGGATAATGCGGTAATTTCAGTGGACAATAAGGGCAACATTAAAACTTTTAACCGTAAGAGTGAAGAAATTTTTGGTAAAAAGAGGGAAGAAGTATTAAACAAAGATTGCCAGGAAGTGCTGAATTTAAATATTAATGAGAAATCTCTCTTTAAAAAGTGTCTTTTAGAGAAAAAAAATATTGCACGGGAAATAATTTTAGACGAAAAAGGATTAAAGAAAAAAATATTAGACATTAATACTTCATTTTTAACAGATGAATCTGGAGAAATAAACGGTGTGGTAGCGGTAATAAGAGATGTAACCGAAATTAAGGACCTGAATGAAGAGGTAGCACGCCATAAAAGATTGGCTGCCCTGGGAAAATTATCTGCCGGGATTGCCCACGAAATCAGGAATCCTTTAAGCTCGATCAGGGGGTTAGCCCAGTTTGTTTACAATTCATTTTCCAAGGCCGATGAAAGAAAAGAAGATTTAAATACTATTATTCAGGAAGTAGATAGATTAAATAAATTAGTGGTTCAGGTTTTAGATTTTGCCAAATTAAAAAAACCAAACTTAACCCGTTTTTCATTAAATAATTTAATAAGAAAGATTACTGAATTGTTTAAATTAGAAATAAAAGATAAGCAGATTAAATTTAGTCTGGAGCTTACCCCGGATGTTTCTCAAATTCAAGCCGATGAAGACCAGATAAGGCAGAGTTTAATGAATGTAATTATTAATGCCATTCAGGCTATCCCTAAGAAAGGGAAAATTAAAATTAAAACTGAAAAAGCTCTTTTAAAAGGAGTACCGGCTATAAAATTAATTATCGAAGATAGCGGGATTGGTATTCCCGAAAAAGATTTTACTCAAATATTTGACCCTTTCTTTTCCACTAAAGAGAAGGGTTCCGGATTGGGTCTTTCTATAGCATATAAGCTTATAGAGGCTCATCGGGGAGAGATCAAAGTTGAATCCAAAGAAGGAGAAGGAACAAAGTTTGTTATTTTTCTACCTCAAAAAGGAGGGAAGTAATTTTGCGAAAAATATTAGTAATCGACGATGAACAAAACATCAGGAAAATGCTAACCCGGGTATTATCTCCGGAGGGGTTTATAGTTAAAGAGGCTAATAATGGTTTAGAGGCGCTAAAGAGATTAGAGGAAGAAAATTACAGTTTGGTATTATTAGACCTTAAAATGCCCGGTTTAAACGGTATAGAAACCTTAAAAAAGATAAGGGAAAATGATTTAAATCTACCGGTTATTATGATGTCTGCTTATGGGAGTATTCCTGAAGCTGTGGAAGCAATGAAATTAGGGGCTTTGGATTATTTGATAAAACCTTTCGATATTGAAGAACTAAAAATTATAATTAAAAGAGCAATTAAGCAATATGAATTAGAAGTGGAAAACATCTACTATCGAGAGGAAGAAGAGAAGAGGTTCAACTTTGACGAAATTATCGGAAAGAGTAATTCCATAAATAAAGTTTTGGAAATGGTGAAAAACGTATCTCCTACTATTGCTACTGTGCTCATTACCGGTGAAAGTGGTACCGGGAAAGAATTAATAGCCCGAGCAATACATAAAAACAGTCTGCGTAAAAATGGCCCATTTGTAGTGGTAAATTGTGTAGCATTTTCTTCCAATCTCCTGGAGAGCGAACTCTTTGGACATGAAAAAGGTTCTTTTACCGGAGCAATTGCCAGGAGGATAGGTCGTTTTGAAATGGCAAATGGTGGTACTATTTTTTTAGACGAAATAGGAGAGATAGACCCTGCTATCCAAACAAAATTACTTAGAGTTTTACAGGAAAGGGAGTTTGAAAGGGTAGGAAGCTCAAGGAGTATTAAAGTTGATGTAAGAATATTATCAGCTACCAATAAAGATTTAAAAAAAGAAGTAGAAGAAAGAAGGTTTAGAGAGGATTTATTTTATCGATTAAATGTCTTTAATGTAGATGTTCCTCCTTTAAGGGAAAGGAAAGAGGATATACCTTTAATTGTGGAGCATCTTATCGCTAAATATAATAAAATATTAAATAAGAAAGTGAAAAAAGTTTCTGTAAAAGCCATGGAATTACTGCTGGATTATGATTATCCCGGCAATATAAGAGAGCTGGAAAATGTTATTGAACGAAGTATGATTATGGCAAAAAACGAAATAATCGATGAAAAATATTTCAATTTTATAAGTAAAGAAACATATATTGAAAAAAAGGGGACTTTGAAAGAAGTAGAAAAAGAATTAATTATTAAATATTTAATCCAAAATAAGGGGAATCGTACTAAAACTGCAGAGATTTTAGGAATAAGCCGCAGAAGCTTGCAGAATAAAATAAAAGAATATCAGATAAATCTGTAATTTTTTAAGTTAAGTGTATAAACACTGCTCGAAATTAGTACAAGTAAATTATAAGGATAATTTTTATAGTTAATGAAAAATTAATAAAAATTGACACTAAAGTTGGTGTAAACTTTAGTGGGGTAGTCAGGCAAGGAAAAGAATGGTTGTCGCTTTTGTTTTTTCTATCTTATTTTTTCCCTGAGTCTTTTCCTTCTCTTCACGCAATACGCAATACGCGATACGAAAATTAGCTTGACATATTTATTAAAGTAGCTTAAACTGTGGGCGTAAAGGATAAGCCTTTACCCGAAAGCTTGTATCTTGCATAAGAACAAGACCAGGAGTAGATAAAATTAATAGTATTTCGTCTGGTATCTTACGACGGAACTAGAACGGAGGTGAAAAAAATGAATAGAGATTCTGCTTTATCAGGATTTAAGATTACTACCCGGCAGCTGGCTATATCCGGTATGCTGGGGGCAATTGCTATCATCTTAGGAGTAACCAGGTTGGGGTTTATCCCCGTTCCAACTCCAGCCGGTCATGCTACCATCATGCACATTCCCGCCATTTTAGGAGGGGTACTCGAAGGTCCGATAGTAGGTGCATTAGTAGGATTAATCTTCGGAGTTTACAGTTTTTTAAATGCCACTAACCCCATATTTGCCGACCCGCTAATTGCCATTTTACCCAGAATATTTATCGGAGTAACAGCTTATTATTCTTATAAATATCTCTGGAAGAACAGTGCTATTGCAGCGGCCGTAGGAACTCTTACCAACACTATCGGAGTATTGGGATTGGCTACCTTAAGGGGATATCTTCCGGTAAAAGTAAGTGCCACTATTGCAGTAGTGCATGGCACCCCGGAAGTGGTAGTTGCAATATTACTAATATTTATATTAGTTAAAGCTTTAAAAAGAGCCGGTTATTAGAAAAATTATAGAGCAGGGGGATTGAATATTCCTCTGCTCTATTTACTTTCCCGCTTCCGTCTGCCTGTGCAGGCACGGCAGACAGGCGGGGATGACAAAGGAGTATATAGTTCAAGGGAGGGGATATGATGATTTTAGTAATTGATGTAGGTAATACTCATACGGTAATAGGGGTATATAAAGAAGAGAAATTATTAGGCCATTGGAGAATTTCTACCGATCTGAATAAGACAGAGGATGAGTATGGAATGTTGGTTAAGAGTTTGCTTTCCGATTCTAATTTAACCTTTTCAGATATTAAATCAGTAGTTATTTCCTGTGTTATCCCTCCGGTAACCTGGATATTAAAAAAGATGTCCGTGGATTACTTTAAAGTACCTCCAATTATTGTAGGACCGGGAATAAAGACTGAAATTCATATTAAGACAGATAATCCTAAGGAAGTGGGGGCAGATAGAATTGTCAATGCCATTGCTGCTTATAAATTATACGGGGGACCGGTAATAATTGTAGATTTTGGAACAGCCACTACATTTTGTGCAGTTAACAAGGAGGGAGTTTATCTGGGAGGGGCCATCACTCCCGGAATAGAAATTTCAGCAGAAGCTTTATTTGAAAAAACGGCTAAGTTACCCAAAATAGAATTTATAAAACCCAAACATTCTATAGGTAGCAATACTATTACCGCAATGCAGTCAGGAATGTTCTTTGGTTATTTGGGATTAACCAATGAATTAATTAGACGACTTAAGAAAGAGTTGGGAGAGGATTCTATAGTAGTAGCTACCGGGGGTCAGGCGGAATTGATGGGGAACGAAAGTAAACTGATCGATAAAATTAATCCTTTTTTAACCTTGCAGGGATTGCGGATGATTTATGAGATGAATAAGTAAATTAGTCGTTAGTGAATAGTGAATAGTCGTTAGTATAAATATAAGTTTAAGTTGCAAGATACAAGATACAAGTTTATTTAGTATTTCCATACTAATATCCAACGACTTTACCGAATGGGTAAGACAACCAATAGAAATTAAATCTACTCCTGTTTGGGCGATTTCCCTTACATTATCTAAAGTGATTCCTCCTGATGCCTCAATTAAAACTTTACCTTTAACTATTTTTATTGCTTCTTTCATAGTTTCTAAATCCATATTATCCAGCAACATTATATCAACTTCCATCTCTAAAGCTTCTTGAAGCTGGGATAAATTTTCTACTTCCACTTCTATTTTTGTCATGTGGGAGATTTGTTTTCGGACAGAATTTACCGCTGACTTAATCCCTCCAGCAACTGCAATATGATTATCCTTAATCAATACAGCATCATATAATCCGAAACGGTGATTATATCCTCCCCCCATGCGGACAGCATATTTTTCTAATATCCTTAATCCGGGAGTAGTTTTACGTGTATCCAATATTCTAACCGGGAAATCTTTTACTTCCTGACAGAATTTAGAGGTAACGGTGGCTATACCGGATATTCGCTGAAGGAAATTTAAGGCAACCCTTTCTCCTTTTAGAATAGTTCGGGCAGGACCGATAATTTCTGCTAATACTTTACCTCGAGTAACTTTTGTCCCATCTTTAATTTTTTTTTGGAAAATAATCTCTGAGTCTAATTTTTGAAATACCAGGCAGGCAACATCTAAACCGGCAACTACACCCTCCTCAGAGGATTTAATTATTCCTTTGGCTTTCAAATTAGAAGGAATAATTGATTCGCTGGTAATATCTCCGGTTCCAATATCTTCTAATAAAGCCCGTTCTATTATTTTATCTATTAAGATATTTTCTTTTATTGAAAAACCCATCTGTTAGCGTATAGCGTATAGCGTTTAGTGTATAGTATTAGAATTGAAAAATACTTATCCCAATTAAACTAAAAAGTTAAAACGAAAAGCTAAAAATTATAATTCAAAAACTCAAAACTTTAAAATCTACCAATCTACTAATTAACCAATTAAATTAGTAGTTATTGAATAGTCGCTATGATTAATAAAAGTTTTCAGTCATTAGTTTTTGATTTGCAGTTTATTGTGTTTTATGTTATTTCCACAAATATGGTGTAGGGGTCGAATTTATTCAGCCCGTCTTTATTGGGGGCACGATGCATCGTGCCCCTACCTCTGAATCCTAATTTTCTTCACGCGATACAAATTTATTCTGACTCCTTCTTCCTCTTCGTGCAATACGCAATACGAATAAGGGTCCTGAATTCTTTTTCCTTAACGAGATACTATTCACGAGATACAAGATACGAATTTAGTTTTGCGCTTTTCATTTTTCGTTCTTAACTATTCGCTAGTATACAATATGTTTCTATATGTTTCTTCCAGTTTACATCATCTCTATCGGGAAAATCTTCACGGTAATGTGCTCCCCGGCTTTCTTCACGCTGTAAAGCTGAATTAGTAATTAGGTCAGCTAAGATAATAAGATTAGCCAATTCAAAGTCCTCAGTAGTTTTAAGTTTTGATTTAAATATAAATTTCCATTCGTTAATTTTCTGTAGTGCTTTCTTCAAATCAGAGGAATTTCGAGTGATTCCCACTTTATCCCACATAAGTTTTTGTAGTTCCTTTTTTATTTGTTTCGGGTCGAATCCCCGAATATTTTCTCGTGGAATATTATAAGAAATATTTATTTCCTTGTCTATTTTTTGAGAAAAAAGCGATTTATTTTCTTTAATTTTCTGGGTTATTCTATTACCAAAAACCAGTCCCTCTAAAAGCGAATTGCTGGCTAAACGATTGGCTCCATGCACTCCCGTTGAAGTGCATTCTCCACAGGCATAAAGATTGGTTAAATTAGTTTGTCCCCAGGTATCGGTTCTTATACCTCCTATAGTATAATGGGCTGCCGGGGCTACCGGGATATATTCTTTTTCAGGGTTAATACCCAGCGTAATACAGTTTTTATAAATAGTAGGGAAGCGTTGGGAAAATTTATCTTTTATTTTGGTAGCATCTAAATAAACATAATCACTTTTAGTTTTTCTCATTTGGTCAGTAATTGCCCGGGCAACTATATCTCTGGGAGCTAATTCAGCTTGAGGATGATAGGAGGACATAAAGGACTCGCCTTTAATATTTTTTAAAATACCACCTTCACCGCGAACCGCTTCAGAAATAAGAAACTTAGGACTTCCCTGGTGATAGAGGGCAGTAGGATGGAATTGAATAAATTCTAAATCCGTTACTTTTGCTCCTCCCCTATAAGCCAGAGCAATACCATCTCCTGTGGCTACATCAGGATTAGTGGTATTGGAAAAAAGCTGCCCCGCTCCGCCGCTGGCCAAAATAGTTGTTCTTGCTAAATAGGCGATAATCTCATTAGTATTGCTATCTAAGGCAAGCAGTCCGCAACAAACAGTATGCTCGGTTAAAATATCTATTACTAAAATATTCTCTTTGATTTTTATTTTATTTTCATTAATTACTTTTTGAGAAAGAGACTCCTCGATTTCTGCTCCGGTGGCATCACCCCGGGCACGTAAGATCCGGGGTCTTTGGTGGGCTGCTTCTAAAGCAGTTTTATATTTTCCTTCTATTTTGTCAAATTTGGTTCCCAATTCTATTAGTTCTTCAACACATTTCGGCCCCTCTGTTACTAAAACTTCTACCGCTTCAGGGTCGCAAAAATTTGCCCCGGCTTTTAGGGTATCTTCCATATGTAAGTGGGGTGAATCCTTATCTCCTAAAGCTACGGCTATACCTCCCTGAGCATGTTCCGTGCTGCCTTCTTTTAATTTACTTTTAGTAAGAAGAATAACTTCCCCTTTATCGCAAATTTTGAGTGAAGTATATAAGCCGGCGATTCCCGAGCCCACAATCAAAAAATCCGTATAAATTTTTTTAATTTTGGACAGGTCAAAATTAATCAAATAACGTGGGTACATTTATTCTAATCCTTCCAT
>NBMG01000035.1 GCA_002084865.1 Candidatus Atribacteria bacterium 4572_76 | reverse complement strand
TTTCTTCTTTATCATCATCCCGCTGATACAACTCTCCGCCACAAAGATCACAGGTATTATCCTTTTTAGGAGGATTGAATGACAAATTATAATTAGTTCCACATCTTTTACACACTCTACGGTTAGATAACCTTTGTATTATTTCAGAAAAAGGAATCTCAAAGTAAAATACATAATCAATATATTCATTAAGCTCTTTATTTAATTTCTCTAATGAATTCGCCTGTTCAACATTTCGAGGGAAACCATCAAAGATATAACCATTTTTACAATCCTTCTGCTTTATTCTTTCTTTTATTATTTCCAGAATAATATGATCAGGCACTAGGCCTCCTTTTCTCATAATATTCTCAACTTCTATACCTAACTTATTCCTTTTATCTACTGCTTCTCTTAAGATTACTCCTGTTGAAATTACCGGAATATTGAATTCTGCCTGCAATTTTTTTGCTACCGTTCCCTTTCCTCCACCTGGAGGACCCAACAAAATTAACCTCATAACTTTTCCTTTCTCTTTAAGTTATTAATAATGTAGGGATCGAATTTATTCGACCCTTATTTTTCGGGCTTGATAAATCAGGCCCCTACATAATTAAAATTGATGATTTACAACCCTAAACCCGAAACTTATCACTTCTTGTTACACATTACTCATTACTTATCACTGTATTTTAACTAACTAACCAACTAACCAATAAGCTAACAAATCAAGTTAGTTTATAATAACTATTTCTTAATAAATCCTTCATAATGTCTCATTAGCATGTGTGATTCTATTTGTTGAACGGTTTCTAATGCTACTCCTACCATAATTAATAAAGATGTTCCTCCAAAATATAAAGTAGTAATACCGGTAATTTTTATTAAAATGTTAGGCAAAATAGCAATTATAGCTAAAAATAGTGCACCGCTTAATGTAATACGAGTCATTATATGGTCAATGTAGACAGTAGTATTTTTCCCTGGTCTTATTCCGGGGATAAATCCTCCATATTTTTTCATATTATCTGCCATGTTAGCAGGATTGAAAGTAATTGCTGTATAAAAGAACGTAAATACTATAATTAATATAGCATATAAAATTAGATATAATGGCTGTCCCGGCGAAAGAGCCTCAGACATGCTTTTCATAAAAGCTAAATTCTGAAAAAATTGCGCAATAGTAGCTGGGAAAAGCAAAATTGCCGAGGCGAATATTATCGGAATAACTCCAGCTTGATTTACACGTAAAGGAATATGAGTGCCTTGTCCACCATACATTCTACGTCCTACCACTCTTTTTGCGTATTGAACAGGTATTCTTCTCTGACCTTTTTGAATGGCAATAACTCCTCCGATAACAGCTATAAAAACTACAATTAAAGTTACCAGCGGTAAAATTCCAATTTCTCCAACTTGGAAAAGTTTGCCGGTTTGCACGATTTGGGAAGGAATTCTGGCAATAATTCCACCAAAAATAATTATAGAAATACCATTACCAATACCGAAATCAGTAATTTGCTCACCTAACCACATTAAAAAACAAGTTCCGGCTGTAAGGGTAATTAACAATAAAAATCTGAAACCAAATCCTGTAATCATCAATACACCCATATTTTGCAGCCAAACACTTATTCCGAAAGCCTGGATAATGGCTAAAAATACTGTAGCATAACGAGTAATTTTGGTTATTTTATCTCTGCCTTCTTCTCCTTCTTTAGCCCATTGCTCTAATGTAGGGACTACTGCTGTTAAAAGATTCATAATAATCGAAGCATTAATATAGGGCATAATCCCTAAAGCAAAAATGGAAAAACGACTCAATGCTCCTCCGGCAAAAAGATCAAAAAACCCTAATATTCCTCCTTGGGCAAACAAATTAGCCATAGCTTCTTTATCTATACCTGGTAAAGGTAGGTGACTTCCTAATCTAACCACAACTAACATTCCCAATGTAAAAAGCAATCTCTTCTTTAAATCTGGAATTTTAAATAAATTACGTAAAGTGTCTAACAATTAAACCACCTCTATCTTCCCACCAACTGATTCAATCTCGCTTATCGCCTTCTGGCTAAATTTATTTGCTTTTATAGTTAATTTCTTAGTCAAACTACCTTTGGCTAATATTTTTACTCCATATCCTACTTTTTTTACAATTCCCTTATCAATTAATTCTTTCGGGGTAACTATATCACCATCTTCGAATATATTTAAACTTCCTATATTTACGATGCTATAATCTTTTTTAAAAATATTGGTAAAGCCCCTTTTTGGCACTCTTCTATACAGAGGCATCTGACCACCTTCGAAACCTGGCCTAACCCCACCACCTGAGCGAGAATTTTGCCCGTTTGCTCCTCGGCCGGAAGTAAAGCCATGGCCTGAACCTAAACCTCTACCCACTCTTTTGCGCTTTTTAGTTGATTTAGGAGCCGGGCATAAATTATTTAATTTCATTACTTATTACCTCCCTTGGTTGTAATCGATGGCTATACATTTCCACTACGCTTTTTCCTCTTAATCTTGCTACATCTTTTGCATCCTTTAAATTTACAAGGGCATTCATAGTAGCTTTGGCAATATTTAAATTATTATCGCTTCCTAAGGATTTAGTTAAAATATTTTGATATCCTGCTGCTTCCAATATTGTTCGAACAGAACCACCAGCAATAACTCCGGTTCCAGGAGAGGCTGGTTTCATAAAAACCTCAGCAGCTCCATATCGTCCTATAATCGTATAGGGGATAGTTCCTTTTTTTATTTTTAATTTTATTAAACTCTTTTTTGCTTTTGACGCCCCTTTTTTAATTGCTTCGGAAACGTCCTTAGCTTTTCCATAGCCAATACCTACTATCCCTTCACCATTCCCTACTACAACCATAGCAGAAAAACCAAATCTCCTTCCACCTTTTACAACTTTACTTACTCTATTTACAAAAACAACTGTTTCGTTCAACTCTAAACTTTCAGGGTTTATTTTTAGCACTTATCCACCTCCTCCCTCATTTTTTCTTGAAATAAGTCTTGATTCTAAATTTTTTTGCTAAATTTCTCTCTTTTATCAATTTATATTAAAAAACTACCTTTCCTTTTCTAGCACTCTCTGCCACGGCCTTCACTCTACCATGATAAAGATAGCCTCCTCGGTCAAATACTACCTTTTTTATGCCCTTTTCCTCTAGCTTCTTAGCTAACAAGCTGCCCAGCATTTCAGCGGACTTTATATTTCCCTGATATTTTCCTTTACTTCTTATTTCAGGGTCAAGCGTAGATAGAGAAACTAAAGTTGTGCCTTTTTCGTCATCGATTACTTGGGCATATAAATGCTTTAGGCTTCTAAAAATACATAAGCGTGGCCTCTCGTTACTTCCAGATATATTTTTGCGTACTCTTTTATGTCTTTTGATTCTAGCCAATCTTTTGTCTATTGCAGTCAATATTAGCACTCCTTTCCTATAAAATAGTCGTTGGTGAATAGTCGTTAGTTTTAAACACAGTTTTACAGTTATCAGTATACAACTAAAAATTTAAAACGAAAAGCGAAAAACCATAATTCAAAACTCAAAATTTTTTTCTCTCGTTGCGCATTGCTTGTTATAGATGGGTTTTCCTTTTCTTCATTCTGACTCCTGAATTCTGTCTGCTGACTTCTATTCTCTTCACGAGATACAATTCACGAGATACGAGATACGAATTAAGCAACTAACTAACGAATTAAATTAGTTTATATTGATTATTTTGCACCAGTTTTGCCTACTTTTCTTCTCACTGCTTCATTGATATATCTTATTCCCTTTCCTTTGTAGGGTTCTGGTTTCCGCAATAATCTTATTTTAGCTGCAGTTTCACCTACTAGCTGTTTATCAATACCTTTTACTTTAATTATCTTCTGTTTTTCCACTTCAAATTCAATTCCTTTGGGTGGATCAACATTTATAGGGTGAGAATAACCTATCTGGATAACCATTTTTCCACCTTCAAGGGTAGCTCGGTAACCTACTCCCTGTATTTCCAATATTTTTTCAAAGCCTGAAAACACACCTTCCACCATACCATTTATCAAGCTTCTACTCAATCCATGCAAAGATCTGTGAAATTTACCCTCGGAAGGCCTGGAAACATAAATCTTGTCCTCTTCTATCTTTACTTGGATATCAGGGTGAATGTTTCTTTCTAAAGTACCTTTTTCTCCGGATACCTTTATCTTATTATTATTTAATTCAACTTTAACTCCTTTAGGAATAGTTATTGGCAACTTCCCTATCCTGGACATATAAAACCTCCCATTTTCGTATTGCAAATATCGTATATCGTATTTCTTTTAGCGTACAGCGTTTAAACGTATAGTTTAGTGCATGGGTTAAATGTAATCAACCATTATTGTTTTAAAAAATTTTCTAAGCGGCTTCAATGAATCGAGCCCTTATTTCTTTCTCTCACTTATTTTCTTCGCTATATACTAAATACTAATTCATAATTTACCAAATATAACAAATTACTTCTCCGCCAAGATGACGCTGCAGAGCCTCTTTACCGGTCATTATACCCTTAGAAGTAGAAATTATAGCGATCCCGAGACCGCCCAATACTTCTGGTATCTCATCTTTTTTTACATAGACTCTCAATCCGGGTTTGCTAATTCTTTTAAGATTATTAATGGTCTTTTCTTTATTAATATATTTTAAATAAATGGTCAATTGACCTTGTTTATTATCTTCTCTATATTTATAGTCTCTAATAAAACCTTCGTCTTTTAATATACGAGTAACTTCTAATTTTAATTTTGATGATGGTACATTTAAAGAATCATGCCGCACCTTGTTGGCATTTCTAATTCTAGTTAGCATATCAGCAACAGGATCCGATACAACACTCATATACAATATCCTCCTCTCTTTTAACTCCAACTCATTTCGTTATAATAGATTTCGCTAAATATGTCTTTTACCAGCTTGATTTAGTTATTCCTGGTAATTCTCCCTTGTGGGCCATTGATCTAAAGCATATTCTGCATATACCAAATTTTCGCATATAGCCTCGGGGTCTTCCGCAAATATTGCAACGAAAATATTTCCTTACTTTATATCTGGGTTCTTTTTTAGCTTTTACCACTAGGGCTGTTTTGGCCACACTATTTCCTCCTTTTTAGTACATAATATAACTTATTTATTTCTAGAATTATAGCTTTAAGCTTTTCGCTTTGTGTTTTTAGCTTTCTATCCTTTACGCTACACGCTCTTCACTATTTTTTAAAAGGAACACCCATTAATTCTAAAAGGACTTTCCCTTCCTCATCATTTAAGGCACTTGTTACAATAGTAATATTCATCCCTAAGGTATTGGTTACCTGATCAAAATCTATCTCGGGAAAAATTAACTGTTCTTTTACGCCTACAGTATAATTCCCCCTACCATCAAAAGAATCTGAAGGAATACCTCTAAAATCTCGGATCCTAGCGATAGCAACATTGATAAATTTATCTAAAAATTCATACATTCTATCACTCCGTAAGGTAACTTTGCAACCTACTGGCATATCCTTTCTAACCCCAAAGTTAGATATGGATCTTTTCGCCCGAGTAATAATAGGCTTCTGACCGCTAATAACAGCTAATTCCTTTACAGCTTCATCCATAATTTTTTTATCTTTTGTAGCACTTCCTAACCCGATATTTATTATTGTTTTCTGCAATCTGGGAACAGCCATTACGCTTTTATACTTAAATTTTTTCATCATTTCTGGTACAACTTGTTTCAAATATTTCTCTTTCAAGCGGGGCATAATTCAACCTCCTAAACCTTATCTATTATTTCTCCGCATTTTTTACAAACTCTTACTCTTTTGCCCTCTTTAATTTTCTCTCTTCTAATGGCAGTAGGTTTATTACATTTGTTACAAATTAATCTGATGTTAGAAGTATGCAATGTACCTTCCTGTTTAACTATTCCGCCTTGAGGAACCTTTTGGGTAGGCTTAGAGTGTTTCTTTAAAAAATTAACACCTTCAACTATTACTTCCGTTTTCTTGGGGAAAATACGGACAATTTTACCTTTTTTACCTTTATCTTCTCCAGTGATAACCAATACATTATCACCTTTTTTAAATCCAAGTTTACTGTTAAACAAATCGCTATCCCTCCCTTTTTATACTACCTCAGGCGCTAGTGATATTATCTTCATAAAATTTTTATTTCTTAATTCTCGGGCAACTGGTCCAAATATTCTTGTCCCAACCGGCTCATTTTGATTGTTAATAATAACTGCTGCATTATCGTCAAACCTAATATAAGAACCATCTGGCCGACCAAGTTGTTAATAATAACTGCTGCATTATCGTCAAACCTAATATAAGAACCATCTGGCCGACCAAGTTCTTTCCTAGTTCTTACAACAACCGCCTTAATAACTTCACCTTTTTTGCAGGTTCCCCCTACTGCTGCTACCTTAACTGAAGCAACAATAATATCTCCTATCTTAGCATATCTCCTACGGGAACCACCTAAAACTTTTATACATTGTATTTCTTTAGCACCTGAATTATCCGCAACGAATAATCGTGTTTGCATCTGTATCATCTTAACTACCTTCTCTCCTTAAATTATAATAGTATATAGTCGTTAGTATATAGCATAGCGTAGAGCGTATAGCGTTTAGCGTATAGTTTTAGATTAATAAGATACTTGCCCTAATTAAATTAAAAACTTAAAGCTAAAAACCATAATTCAAAATTCAAAACTTTTTTATACAAACTATTGCTTTTAATGTAGGGGTCGGATTTATCCGACCAGAGTTTTGCGGGCTTGATAAATCAAGCCCCTACACTAAATCTTTATACATTCTACAGTTTTGCTGATTTTTTTTATGGACGTATGCAACACGCCCCTCCTACTTCCTAAACGCTAAACGCTATACGCTAATTAAATACTATTCACTATTTAATCTGAATTATCTCATTTCGTTTTTTCTAATATTTCTGTAACTCTCCATCTTTTCCTTTTACTTAGAGGTCGAGTTTCAGCAATTTTTACTTTATCGCCGATACTACAGATATTTTTTTCGTCATGTGCCATAAATTTAGTTGATTTTTTTATCCTTTTTTTGTAAAGAGGATGTGATACCAGGTATTCAACTTTTACAACTATACTCTTCTCCATACTATCACTTACAACTTTCCCTATTTTTGTTTTAATTTTTTTCCCGGATAGCATTTAACCCTCCTTTTTAGCTCAATTTACTTTATTTTTTTCTAATTCAATCTCTCTTAAAATTGTTTTTGCTCTGGCAATATTATGTTTTACTTCTTTTATTCTCATAGAATTACCTAATTGTCCTGTAACCGCTTGAAACCTCAAGCTAAATAATTCATCTTTGAAATCAGTCAATTTTTTTTGTAATTCTTCAAATGATAAATCTCTTAATTCGCTTGCTTTCATTTATCCCACCACCTGTTCGTTTCTGGAAAGAAAACGAGTTTTTATGGGTAACTTATGGGAGGCTAACCGCATCGCTTCTTTAGCTAATTTTAGTTCAACTCCACCTAATTCAAATAATACTTTTCCAGGTTTTACTACTGCCACCCAATGGTCGGGGGCTCCTTTTCCTTTGCCCATTCTGGTTTCTGCTGGTTTTTTGGTCGCTGATTTATCAGGAAATATCCTTACCCAAACTTTTCCACCTCTTTTTACTGCATGAGTAATGGCAACCCGTGCCGCTTCTATCTGGGCACTGGTTATCCAATGAGGTTCTAATGCCTGCAAACCAAAATCTCCAAAAGCAACATAATTTCCTTTTTGGGCATATCCTTTCATAGTTCCCCTATGTGTTTTCCGATATTTTGTTCTAGTTGGTTGTAACATCTTTCTGTTCTCCTTCTCTACTTGATTCTTCTACTTTGTTACCAGTTAAAACCTCTTTTTCTTCTTTCTGGTTAGATGACTTTTTGTTTTTTACTGGAAGTACTTCTCCTCGGAAAATCCACACCTTAACGCCAATTTTACCATAAGTTGTATTGGCCTCGGCAAAACCATAATCTATGTCCGCTCGTAAAGTATGGAGAGGTAACCTACCTTCTAAATGCCATTCTGTTCTTGCTATTTCAGCCCCACCTATCCTACCCGAACAAGATACTTTTATTCCTTCACTTTCTAACTGTTCAGCAATACTCTCAGCAACTAACTTAGCGTCTAATTCAGGTTTTTTTACTTCAACAATTTTTATCTGTAAATCACTTTTTACAAATTTAGATAGTTCTTCCTTTAATTTAGCAACTTCCGCCCCTTTTCGGCCTATTACAATACCCGGTCTTGCACAATTAATAGTTAACCTTACTCGATCAGCTATACGTTCAATTTCAATACAAGAAATCCCAGCGTGTTTTAAACGATTTTGAATATATTGTTTTATTTTGTAATCCTGATAAACATTTTTTGCATAATCCTTTTTTGCAAACCACTTAACATCCCAATCTTTTATAATTCCAATTCTTAATCCTTTTGGATGTACTTTCTGTCCCAATTACTTCCCCTCCCCTTTACGATCAACTATTATGGTAATATGGCTAGTTCTTTTTCTTATTTTACTTGCTCTGCCCATAGCTCGAGGTCTAAATCTTTTTACTGTAGGTCCTTCATCAGCATAAGCTTCGGATATGTATAACTCTTCTACGTTTATATCATTATTATTTTGTGCGTTATAAATCGCAGAGTTTAAAACATTGTATACCATTTTAGCTGAACGGTTAGGAAGAAATTTCATAGTTAAAAGAGCTTCGCCAGCATTCTTGCCCCGAATAATATCTAAAACTTGTCTTCCTTTGCGAGCAGATATAGGTAAATATTTACCTACTGCCTTTATACTCATTGTTTTCCTCCTAATTTAATTTATTTACTTTTCTGCAATAATAAAAATTGATTGTTTGGTTAACTTTATAAATTCAAATAGAACTTCTTATCTTATCTGTATAAACAAACAAAAGATTTTTTATACTTTTACTACTTAAAACTATTTACTATTTTACCGAGGTTGATCTTTCAGTGTGAGCACTATGCCCCTTAAAAATTCTAGTAGGAGAAAATTCTCCTAATTTGTGGCCTACCATATTTTCGGTAATATACACTGGTATATGTCTTTTACCGTTATGTACGGCTATAGTATGCCCAACCATTATAGGAAAAATCGTTGAACTCCTAGACCAAGTCTTAATTATAGTTTTCTTTCTTTTTTGATTTAGTTCTCTAATTTTACTTAATAATTTTTCATCAATATAAGGTCCCTTTTTAAAAGATCTAGACATCTAAAATAACTGCCTCCCTTATTTACTATTTTTTCGTCCTTCTTTTTACAATATATTTATCTGAAAGTTTATTCTTTTTTCTAGTCCTATACCCCTTTGCCGGTATACCAGTTGGAGAAACCGGGTGTCTACCTCCCGCGCTCTTTCCTTCTCCTCCACCCATGGGGTGATCAACGGGATTCATAACCACTCCTCTAACCGTTGGCCTTATCCCTAACCATCTACTTTTACCCGCTTTCCCATGAGATAAATTTTCATGAGTAAGGTTACCAATTTGCCCGATACTGGCTTTACATTCTAAATGTATTAACCTTACTTCTCCGGAAGGTAATTTAACATGAGCATATTTTCCTTCTTTAGCCATAAGTTGAGCTACTGCTCCGGCTGAACGAACTAATTTACCACCTTGTCCCGGTCTTAATTCAATATTATGAATTAGTGTACCAGTAGGAATATCTTTTAATGATTTTGTATTTCCTACCTTTATATCCGCATCTCTTCCGGATATAATTACATCTCCCACTTTTAAATTTGCCGGACATAGGATGTATCTCTTTTCTCCATCATAGTATTTGAGTAAAGCAATCCGTGCCGAACGATTAGGATCATATTCAATACTAGAAACCTTTGCCGGAATCCCTTCTTTTTGATTCCTAAAATCAATTATTCTATACTTTCTTTTACTCCCACCGCCTTGATGCCTAACCGTTAGTTTGCCTTGATTATTTCTTCCGCCTCTTTTTTTAAGTCCTACGGTTAAAGATTTTTCTGGCTTATCAGTAGTTATTTCATCAAAGGTCGAAATGGTCATAAATCTTCTCCCGGGAGAAGTAGGTTTATATTTTTTTATCTCAGCCACTTTAATCTACACCATCCTTAAATATCTTTTTAAACTCTAAATATTTTCTAATTCTTTAATTTTTTCACCCTTTTTCAAGGTAACTATCGCTTTTTTCCAGCGCGACGTCTTTCCAGAATATTTTCCTAAACTCTTCTTTTTTCCAGGCATTTTCATGATGTTTACTTTTGCAACTTTGGTTTTAAATTTCTCTTCAATAGACTTTCCAATTTCAGTAGAATTAACTTTCCAATCTACCTTAAATACATATTTATTTTCTTCCTTTAATCTTACGGTTTTCTCTGAAATTATCGGTTCTAATATAATATCTCTATCTGAAGGCATTATATTAACACCTCCTCAATTCGCTTTAAAGCTTTTTTAGTGATTATTATCTTTTCATGGTTTATAAGATCATAGGTATTTATTTTAGAAACCGACAAAATCTGTGTCCCTTTAATGTTTCTTGCTGCTTGTACTATACCGTTATCTTCCTTTTCGATTATTATTAATGGTTTTTTAAATGCTTGCAAATTTTTTAAAATTTCCACCAACTTATTAGTCTTATTTTCTTCTAATAACAAATTATCTACAATTATAATTTCTTTATTCTTTAACTTATCTGATAATACCGACTTTAAGGCAGCAACTTTCATCTTCCTTGGTAAAGAAAATGAATAATCTCTCGGGGCAGGGCCAAATACAATTCCGCCTCCTACCCAAATAGGTGAACTATTAGTTCCTGCTCTAGCTCTTCCAGTCCCCTTTTGTCTCCAGGGTTTAGCTCCTCCACCTCTTACTTCGCTCCTATTTTTTGTAGAAGCAGTTCCTCTTCTTCTGTTTGCTAAATAACGCTTAACCGCTTGATGAACAAGATATTTATTTATTTTAGTATTAAAAATATTATCTTTTAGGGAAACTTCTCCAACATTTTCTCCTTTAATATTATGAACTGATAAAGCAATCATAAACAATCCTCCTTCCCTGGTAAAAATATACTTAAATTACCTATTTTTATTAATTGCAAGTATTGCTCCTTTTGCACCGGGAACTGAACCTCTAACTAAAATTAAATTTCTTTCAAGGTCAATTTTTACTACCTCTATATTTTTCACCGTAACTCTATCTGCTCCCATATGCCCTGGTAATTTTTGTCCCTTAAAAACTCGAGCTGCATCTGTAGCTCCAATTGAGCCCACCGATCTGAAATACTCTTTCTGGCCATGAGTCTTAGGCCCTCCTGAAAAATTATGTCTCTTGATTGCACCGGCAAACCCTTTTCCTTTAGATATTCCTACAATATCTACCTTGTCGCCTTCTTTAAAAATATCTACCCTTAATTCAGCACCAGATGAATACTTATTGGAATCAATAACCTTAAATTCTCTGATATACTTTATTGGTTTCACTTTATATTTACTAAGATGGTTAGCTATGGGTTTGGAAACTTTTTTCTCTTTTACTTCCTTAAAACCTAATTGAACTGCATTATAACCATCCTTTTCTATAGTTTTCTTCTGTATTACCTGACATGGACCGGCTAAAATTACAGTTACCGGAATAGATTCTCCATTTTTGGCAAATATCCTTGTCATTCCTAATTTCTCTCCCAATATTCCTGCTACCATTTTTACATTCACCTCCGAGTCTATATATCGTATTGCGTATCGCGTCAGAAAAATAAAAAATAATTCCTTGGGCGTATTCAATACACTCATACAATTTTTATGATTTTATAGAGGCACAATAAATTGTGCCCATCCTGTTTTACTATCTTTTTTTACCTTGGGCACGATACATCGTACCCCTACACCATATTACATATTATGGCGTATACAAGGTTTTCCTTAATATTTTATTCTGGCTCCTGACTCCTTCTATTTTCTCAAGCAATCAGCCAGGTAACCGACTAATAGTTAACTAAATACTAACGACTATTTTGTTGCCAACCTTTTATTCCAGAGTTTTAAGCTCAATATCTACACCTGATGGTAAGTCAAGATGCATTAATGCTTCAATAGTCTTGGTGGAGGGTTCTAAAATATCGATCAATCTCTTGTGAGTTCTCATTTCAAATTCTTCCCTTGATTTTTTGTCCACATGTGGTGAACGTAAAACACAATATTTATTTATTTCTGTTGGCAAAGGTATAGGTCCAGAAAATTTCCCACCAATTCTTTTTACTGTATCTATTATCATTAAGGTAGAATTGTCTAATATTCTGTGATCATATGCTTGTAAGCGAATTCTTATTTTTTGCATGTATTTTTTTACTTTACCTCCCTATTTTTCTCGTATATCATCGTTCGTATCTCGTATCTCGTTAGAGAAACAAATCTTTAATATTCTTAATTATTTGCTTCTTTACGAGATACGATTCACGATTCACGAGATACAATCTTATTCAACTATCTCACTTACCACTCCGGCACTGATAGTACGCCCTCCTTCTCGGATAGCAAAGCGGAGCT
>NBMG01000034.1 GCA_002084865.1 Candidatus Atribacteria bacterium 4572_76 | reverse complement strand
ACTTTTAATTTCTTCTTTACTTAAATACCTGTATTCTCCCGGTTTCACCCCTTTTAAAGAAATCGGACCTAACTGAGTTCTTCTCAACTCCAGGACAAAATGCCCGATATATTCTCCCATTCTCCTGATCTGCCTTTTCTTCCCTTCCCTTATTTTTATTTTTAATAGGGCATTTCCCTTGGTAATTTTTAACAAGTAAATGCTACATGGTGCTATTTTATAATTATTTTCCAGGGCAACCCCCCTTGATAAGATTTTTAATTTTTCGGGAGAGGGGATTCCCTTCACTTTGACAATGTAAACTTTTTCTACTTCTTTTGCCGGATGAGTTAAGGTATAAGCTAATTCACCGTCATTAGTAAGAATTAACAGTCCTTCCGAATTAAAATCTAAACGGCCAACCGGGTACACTCTTTCTTTAACCCCTTTTAGTAAATCTAAAACAGTCGGTCTGCCAAAGGGATCGGATAGAGAAGTTAAATATCCTTTGGGCTTATTTAATAATATATAAGAATACTTTTTTATTTTTTCATATTTTACTAATCTACCATTTACTTCAACGATATCTTTTTTAGGGTCAACTTTAGTCCCCAACTCAGTAACGACAGAATTATTTACCCGTACCTGCCCCTGAAGTATTAGTTCTTCACATTTTCTTCGGGAAGCAATCCCTGCTCCCGCCAGATATTTTTGCAATCTTTCCATCATGTCATCTAATCCCGATTTCACTAAGTTTGGGTAGCTCGTTAAGATTTTTTAAGCCAAAATGCATTAAGAAATAATCTGTAACTTTGTAAAGCAAAGGATTTCCGGGTGCCTTCTTTCTTCCGCTAATTTTTACAAATTTATGCTTCAGTAAATTAAATAAGACCCCCGAACAGCTTACTCCCCTTATCTTTTCGATCTCCAATCTGGTTACTGGTTGATTGTAAGCAATGATAGCCATTGTTTCCAGGGCTGCTTTGGAAATTTGATGCTTTCTTTTGTTCTCCAAGATTTTCTCTACCCAGACAGAGTACTGTGGTTTGGTACCCAGTTTATATCCACCGGCAATTTCATATATTTTAAATGGCCTATCATCGTTATCGTATTTTAAGATTAACTCATTCATAATCGATCTACTTCTTTTTTTCTCCAGACCGGTAATCTCTTTTATCTTGTCAAGGGTTAATGGATTATTATATACCAGCAATAAGCATTCTATTATATTGCTCCATTTTGCATTGTTTCCTGTTTTTTCTTTAACTTTAAAGCATCTCCTTTCAGATCGAACATTATCTTATCAAAGTTTTTTCTCTGATAACATATTATTTTTCTTAAATATATAAGTTCTAACAAGGCAAGGAAAATTACAATAATTTCTAATTTGCTCTGAGCTCTTTCCATGAAATAATCGAAAGATAATCCTTCTTTGCTGACCTTCAACAGATTGATTATTTCTTTCATCTTGGAAGCGGCATTAAATGTCCTTTTTTTAAAGGGCGCATAGTCTTCTTTCTTCGTATTCTGTAACACTTTTTCCAAAGAAGTTAAAAGGTCTGCCAGGTCAACTTTCTGAATTTCTACACTACCTTCTTTATCGTTGTCTTCTAACACCGGAAAGTAGATATTACTTTGGGCACCTTCTTTTTCTTTTAAATATTCGACCACTTTTTGGAATTTGTCATATTCCTGAAGATATGCTTCTTTTTCTTTTGAAATCATAAAATCATCGTATTCATCATCTTCCTCTTCACTGCTTTTAACTTCCAATTTAGGAAGAAGATTTTCTGATTTCATTTTTAATATTATCGCCATTTCGGCTATAGTTTTACCGGCAATGCTCAGGTCAATATGGCCCTTGTTTTGCATAACATACTTTAAATACTGGTCAATTATTTCAGTAATAGGTATCTGTTCAATATCTTCTGTACCTTCTTTTATATTTCTCAACAATTCGTCTATCGAGTAATCCGAATCATTAATCTTTATTTTAAAGTCTATATTTTTAATATTCATAATCTAAATTCATGGCTTTCTTCACTTCTCCAAGGGTCTGTTTAGCTACCTGCCTGGCCTTTTTGCTCCCTTCGATTACAATTTCTCTAATTATTTTCGGATTTTTTTCATAATATTTTCTCTTTTCTCTGAATCCATCAAACTTATCTATTAAGGACTGGGCCAATCTTTTTTTGCATTCCACGCACCCCAATTTTCCTGATTTACATCCGACAGATATTTCTTCGGATTGTTCCTGATTAAATATCTCCTGATAAGTAAACACCACACAAATATCCGGATGCCCCGGGTCGTTTAATCTTATTTTTTGGGTATCAGTTATCATAGTCTTCACTTTTTCTTCTATCTTTTCCGGCGACTCGGATATGGATATGGTATTCCCCAGACTTTTACTCATTCTCTTTCCGTCAGTTCCCGGCACACGGGGAACCTTGGTCAATTTTACCTGAGGTAAAGGAAAAACATTTTTATAAAGATTATTAAATCGTCTGGCGATTTCCCGAGTTAATTCTATGTGATGCACCTGGTCTTCCCCTACCGGTACGGCATTCGCTTTGTAGATTAAAATATCTGAAGCCATTAGAACCGGATATCCTAAAAGACCATAACCAATATTATCTTTTAATCCCAAATCTCTCACCTGTTCTTTTAATACCGGATTTCTTTCTAACCAGGGCAAAGGAGTAATCATGGAAAAAAGCAGATGTAATTCTGCATGTTCCGGGACATAAGATTGAATCATTACGGTACTTCTTTCGGGGTCAATACCCGCGCTAAACCAATCTATAAGCATCTCCGTGATATTTTCTTTTAAATTTTCAGTATTGTCGTAGCCGGTAGTAAGGGCATGTAAATCTACGACTCCAAAAAAACACTTGTATTCCTCCTGAAGTTTTACCCAATTTTCCAAAGCTCCTAAGTAATTTCCTAAGTGTAATTTACCGGTAGGCCTCATTCCGCTAAAAATTATTCCTGCCATTTGAAATACTCCTCTCTTAATTTATTATTAAAATATGTTTTTTAATTCACCGATTTACGAATTTACTGATTGACCGATTGAATTAGTCGTTAGTAAATAGTTGCTACGAGCGCTAATTTACCAGAGCGTGGTAATCTCTTTATTAAGCTAAAAATTTAAAGCTAAAAGCGAAAAACCATAATTCAAAATTCAAAACTATTTCTAATAGTACATATATTCCATTCTCGTGAGACTTGTACCACCATTTTCATGACGGTGGGTTTCGTGAAAATAAGTAAATTTAATTATTTTCTAATATTAATATTTGCCCCTGGATTCCCGCTTCCGCGGGAATGACAGAAGAGTATGTAATTTTATACTTTGTGCCTTTTCTATAAATTATTTATTTCTTTAATTTTAAGTTTTAAGCTTTGGTTTTGCGCTTTGCGTTTTAAACTTTTAGTTATCTTACTATATACTCTACATTTTAAAATTAATTTATTTTAAACCAGCAAACGAAATATAAAAAATACAATGGGAAATAATACTTTTCCAATTATACCACTTAATACCAGAATTAATAAGAGAATTGGCCCGTAAGATTCTAACTTGGCATACTTGTAGGCCTGAGGATAAGGTAAAAGTCCCAGCAATATCTTAGACCCATCTAAAGGCGGAACAGGAATCAAGTTAAATATGGCAAGTGCTAAATTTATTATTACACCGGTCTGTAGAAATATTATCCACCCTCTTAGTATGGTAACTAATAGATTAAAAAAAGAGCTTCCTTGTGCCATGGTGATTTGCCCGATAAAATAATAACTTAACTTTAATATAAGGGCAAATAATATAGCAATTACTATATTAGCAATAGGTCCGGCCAATGAAACATATATCATATCTCTTTTAGGATGATGCAACCTATTAAAATTTACCGGGACCGGTTTGGCCCACCCAAATCGGAATAAAAGCAGCATCAAAGTTCCTATAGGGTCAAGATGAGCCAGAGGATTCAAGGTAAGCCTTCCCGCTTCTGCTGCTGTTGGGTCTCCCAATTTATAAGCCATCCGACCATGACTGTACTCGTGAAAAGTAATGGCGATTAGAACAGCCGGTATGCTCCAGGCTATTTCGAATATATTATCTAACATTTTTTTGTATCTTATTCCTTCCTTTTAGAATATTTTTTACCAATCTAATTTCATCTCTTTTAGTTTTTACCTCTCCATCCAGCTGGGCGGAAAGTAATTTATTTAAAATCTGCGAGTATATCGGGCCGGGCTTTACCCGTAATTCCTTTAATTCCTTTCCAGAAATATACAGACTTTCTTTTTTGTATTTTAGAAAATAGCTGCTGACCCTTTCTTTTACAATATCAGTGTCGCTTTCCACAATAGCTAAAAATAATACTTCATTAGGTAAACCATTCAATTTTGAATAAATAACGCTCGGTGAGATTTCATCCTTTTTCGATATCATTTTTATAATTTGATCTAAATTTGAGTAACAATAAGTTATCCTGTCTAAAGATTTTTGCTTGATTATTAGCCTTTTATAAATTCTCTGTATTTGAACTTTCTTTAGATTTCTAATTAAACAGCAAAAATATATCACCCACAATTCTATCTTTTCATCAGGCATATTGCGTTTCCAGAAATTATAATTGTCTTTTACCTTATTTAATCTTTTAACTGTTTCTTCATTCAATTCAACTTCCGGAAGAATATACTTCAGTGCTCCTAATTCTTCCATTCTCTTTAAAGACTTTAACGGATTTTCTTCTTTTAATATTAGAATTAATTCTTCGGTGATTCTGTTCTTTCTTAATCTGGAGAGTAATTTATCATCAATTGCTTTTTTTAGAAAATCTTCTGTTGTCCTATCCATTTTAAAACTATATCTCTGTTCAAATCTTATTGCCCTTATAATACGTGCCGGATCCTCGATAAAACTCAAATTATATAAAACCCGGATTGTGCCTGTACGTAAATCTCTCTGCCCGCCGAAAAAGTCGATTAATTTTCCAAAATACTTTTGATTTAACTGAATGGCCATGGCATTTATGGTAAAATCTCTTCTGTATAAATCTTTTTTAATCGAACTCAGTTCAACTTTGGGAAAGGCTGCGGGATATTCGTAAAATTCTCGTCGGGCAGTAGCCACATCTATTTTAAGACCATCCTCCAAAATTACTATGGCAGTCCCGAATTTTTCGTGACTTTTAATTCTGCCTCCCAGGTCTCTGCTTAACTCCCGGGCAAATTTTATTCCTTCTCCTTCAACCACAATGTCAAGATCGTAATTTTTAATTCCTAAAAAGAGGTCTCTCACGATTCCGCCTACCATAAAAACCGGAAAATTAAATCTATCGCCTATCTCACCAATTTTATTTAGAATATTTTGAACTCTTTCAGGAAATATTTTCTTTATTGAATCTATTTGCTTCTTTCTCTCCATCTTGCTGCTAGTTTCAATATAGGTTGAAAATGACCTTTTAGGAAGATGGCCTTCTCCGTATAAATTTCTTATCAGATCGGTTCTGGTAACAATTCCCACTAATTTATCTTCCCGGTTAACAACTAATATTCTTCCAATATCGTAATCGATCATTAATTCTTGAATTTCAGTTAAGGGGGTGTCTAATTTTACGGTAACTACTTTATCAGACATATATTTACTTACCAGTTCCTTCCCAAATCCGTGCTGTTTGGCTTTATTTACTTCCTGCATGGTGATAATGCCCTTTAGTTCCCCCTCTTCTACCACCGGAATCCCGTTATGTCCGTATCTTAATAATATTTTTTTCGTCTCTTCGATAGAAGTTGAAGTATTAACGGTCTTAACCGGTGAAGACATAATATCTTTCGCTACAATTCCTACCCTTACCTTTTTTTCTAATATCCTGGTAAGCTTTTTCTCTAATTCATCAAGGGATAAATCTTTTACTACTGCCGAAGCAGCCTGAAAGTGACCTCCCCCTCCTAATTCTTTTAGAATTTCATCTACGTCAACAGAATTTGTTCTGCTTCTTCCCACTACATATATCCGGTCTGCCATCTTTACTATAGTAAAAAAAACATCGCTATTCTCTATTTCTATTAACTTATGAGTAAGAAGAGCCAGCCCTTCTGTGTAAATTTTTACTTCTGCCTTAGCCATATTAATGCATACACCTTTGAAAAAGATTTCTTTGGAAGAAAGCAGTAATTTGTTTAATAACTTTTTTTGAGCTGTGCTCAGGCCAATATTTATGAAATTTGCTACAACTTTCAATTTTATTCCCTTGCCGAACAAATAAGAAATGCTATTTATATCATCAATCGTGGTAGTTGAAAAAGTAAGGGAACCGGTATCTTCATAAATCCCCAGGGCGAACAGAGTTGCTTCGATCGGGCTAATTTCTAAATTCATTT
>NBMG01000033.1 GCA_002084865.1 Candidatus Atribacteria bacterium 4572_76 | reverse complement strand
AAGATTAATTGAAGGATCTACCTTGTTTAAATATTCTTTTGTAGGAATATAGGGTTCGTGTACATCCATATAATGTGTCCATAAAAAGAAGGAACGATAGTCGTTATCTTTAATATAGGAGAATAACCATTGGTCCACTTTATCATTAATGCCATTTCCCTTAATATAAGGAATTTTATCACTTACTTCCTCTTGCATAGAATCATAAAAAACATCCCATCCCCGATTCCAGCCAAAATAACCACAAAGGTAAGGATTGGAATGGAATGCAGCTGTGGTAATTCCGGATTTTTTTAGGATTTCTGAAATGAGAGTTCTTTTTGGTGAGCATTTTTTCTGTCTACCATATTCCAGATAATAAGAAGATGTAAGAATACCGGGAAAGGAAGCTTGAGTATAAGGACCGGTAGATTGAGCGTTTGTAAATTTGATACATTTAGGTTGGAGGGAATCAAGAAAGGGGGTTAGTCCATCTTTGTTTCCATAACACCCTACAACATCTTTTCTTAAAGCATCTATGGTTAATAAAATTACGTTCTTCATTTATTAAACTCCTATCTAAAATTATAAATCGAGTAGGAAGTAGATAATTAATTTATCTACCGTCCCCTCACACCACCGTACGTACCGTTCGGTATACGGCGGTTCGTTAAGAATAAATTACTTGTGCATATCATTCTGAAAAATAATGGAATATGCATTTTCACCGTTTCTTCTGTTATCTGACGCTAAAAGAATACTAAGCGCTTTCCCATTATCTTTAGGCTTCCAGCCTTCTTTTTTGGGAACAGCCTTCCTGAGAAGTTGTCTGCTTTTATGGTATTTCTCTTGAGTCCTTCAAACTTTCAAAACCTCTTAACGTTCAGCCCTTCAACTTCCTTCAGATTCCACCTCACGATGGACACCCATGCTGTTTAGCTAATGGTTCCCACTACCCAAGCCCATAGCAGACTTTCACTGCCAAGTTATTGCCCATATCGGGTTAACCTCAACAACCCACCCGCTAAGCAGGTGAGTTTAAGAGGCCTCTATACAGATAATCTAGGAAGTATAGAAAGTATCATATGTATATGGTCCTCTTTTACATTCATTTCCAGTATCCCTATAGTTTTCCATTCACATAGCATCCTTAGGGTCTGCTCTACAAATTCAGTCACTTGACCTTTTAGTATTCTGTATCTATACTTTGGACACCAGACTATGTGATATTTACATTGATAGATGGCATGAGATAATTTTTTCCATTTAGTCATATCTTATCTTAACATACATATCGGCTTTTATAGTAAAAGTTTTTAGCCATTACCACCTTCAAAGAAGGTGTTTTTTTAAGGTGAAATAAATCAATAAGTTAATCTTCTCATATTTATTTTAGTATATAAATACAACCTTCGAACTTAATTCCTCACAAAATTAGCTAACAAGAGGGAACTAATCCATGAGAGTACCGCCATTAACATCTAAAATTTCACCTGTTATAAAAGAGGCTTCCGAGGAAGCTAAAAATAATACGGCAGCTGCAACATCCTCTGGTGTCCCCATTCTTCCTACAGGTACAAGTGGAATAATCATCTTCTTCTTTTCTTCATCTGTAGATTCAGTAGCAATTGACCCGGGAGCTACTGCATTAACATTTATATTATATGGTGCAAGTTCAAATGCTAAAGATTTAGTAAGACTAATAATACCAGCTTTCGAGACGCAATAATGTGCTTTTGTAGGGTTACCGAATGTACTATATACAACTCGTCCAGTCTTTCCTGTAAATGAACTAATATTAATAATTCTTCCGGATCTTCGTTTAATCATGTGTCTAATTACAGCTTTACAACAATTGAAAACACTTTTTAAGTTAATATTTATCACTCTATCCCACTCTTCTTCTTCTAACTCCACTATTGGTACGGATCTGGCAAACACAGCAGCATTATTGATTAAAATATCAATTCCACCATAGGTATTAATCGCCTTACATATCATTGCTTCTACTTCGATTCTTTTAGAAACATCTGCTTTGATAACAAAGGCCTTAAACCCTTTCTGATTAATTTGTTGAGCTACCTTCTCTCCTTCCTGAAGATCGATATCGTTTATAATTAAAGTAGCCCCCTCCTGAGCAAACCTCTCCGAAATAACCTTCCCAACTCCTCTGGCGGCTCCGGTTATTAATATGACTTTTCCTTGAAATTTCATTTTTCTTTCCTCCTTCTTGTTTTATTTCATTAACAAGTTTGGTAAAAATAAAACAATACCAGGAATATATGTAATAAGAAACAATACCACTAACAATGGTATAATAAATGGAAACGTATATCTGAACGCCCTTTGAAAAGAAATTCCCCCCATGGCAGATGCTACATACAAGACAGGTCCTACCGGAGGGGTAAGATTTCCTATCATCAAATTTAGAACCACAATTACTCCAAAGTGTACTGGGTCTATTCCTAATTTTTCAATAATAGGAAAAAATATTGGTGCTAATAATATTATAGAAGGAGTAACCGTGGTAATCATACCCATTAAAAGCAGTACACAATTAGCTATTAACAGAAATACTGGAGGAGTAATATTTGCTGAAGTAATAAAACTTAATAAAAGTTGAGGAATATTCTCCCTTGTTAATATCCAGGTGAATGTGCCCACTGTTGCCAGAAGAAAAAGGACAACCCCTATTCTAATGACAACCTCAAGAAATATCTTCGCAAGATGGCTAAACTTAAGCTCCTTATAGATAACAAATCCCAAAAACGATGCCCAAAGTACAGCAACTACGGCTGCTTCCGTAGGAGTAAACACACCTAAAAAAATTCCTCCAAGTAATATCACAGGCGTCAATAAAGCCAGGAAAGATTTATAAAAACTTTTTAATATTTTTTTCATAGACGGAAAAGCAGCTTTAGGATAATTTCTTTTTTTTGCATAGAAAAATACCATTATCATTAATGCGATTGCCATTAATATTCCAGGTATAAAACCTGCCAAAAATAACCGTCCAATTGATGCATCAAAAGCCATTGCATAAATTATCATAGGCACACTTGGAGGAATAATTGGCCCAATAGTCGATGATGCAGCAGTTATCGCTACAGCAAATTCGGAATCATATCCGCGCTCCCTCATAGCCTCTATCTCTATCGCCCCTAACCCACCAGCATCAGCAATAGCGCTTCCCGACATTCCAGAAAAAATTAGACTGGCGAGTACGTTAACATGCCCTAATCCACCTTTTAGATGACCTACGAGAGACTCTGCAAAATCAAAAATTCTACTGGATGTTCCACCAGCATTCATTAATAATCCTACCAACATAAACATCGGGAATGCCAAAAAAGGAAAAGAATTAACAATTTGAAACATTTGTTGCGGAATAATAACTAAGGGAACATTTTCAATTAATAAGTATATAAATGAAGCAATTGCTACGGCGATTGAAATAGGGGTGTTTAGAATTACTAAAAATACGAGTATAGTAAGGATTAATAGAATCATTATGGCTTTCCCTCATTATTCCCCTGGGCTAACCACTGTTCCAATGAAAATACTAAAGTAATTATCGCAAATATGAGCAAAGTTATATAGATGATAAATTTTGGTATTCCCAAAGCTGCTGTTTTGATTGAGCCAGCTAAAGCAATGAAGTTGATGTCAATAACCATGATGACAATACAGAAAAGCATTATCAGACTCCATACTATCCTCTTGACAATTTTCCGAAGTTCTGATGATAAAAAAGACCCTAAAAAATCCACCTTTATATGAGTAATAGGAGAGTTTTTTCTAAAGGCAAGCGCCGCACCAATAAATATGGTCCAGATAAGAATAATTCTGGAGGCTTCACCAGTCCAAAAAAGGGGGTTATTAAAAATATAACGTGAAATTATTCCAGCAGATAAAGTGAAAATCATCAAAACCATAAGAATAATACCCAAAGTAGAAGCAATTGAATTAAAAATAGAGGCAACTTTTTTTACTGTTAGCGACAACCTTTTATCTTGTTTCATTTATTTATCCCTTTTCCATCTATTCCAATCTTTAAGGTACACAAAATAAGATAGATCTTATTATATAAACACACCTAAATTCATTGGGAGAAGATTACTAATATCCCCTCCCAATGAATCATCCTGTTTACAAGATATTTTTATTCCTGTGCTTTAAGAACTTTTTCGTAGAGGCCTTCTCCCCATTCTTCTTCGAACTGATAAGGTACATCTTTTACAGCTTCCCGAAATGCTTCAATATCCGGTTTCATAACTATCATCCCTTCATCCAACAATTTTTCAAGAAGTTCGTATTTCAACGTATTATATTCCTCGAAGCTGGTTTCTTTAAATACATTGGCCCCTTCTAAGAGAATATTACGATATTCCTCGGGGAGACTTTGAAATTTCTTCTCACTTATAAGTAAAATCTCCGGGTTAAGGGCATGTCCAGTAAGAATCAAATATTTTTGCACTTCATAAAATTTAGCAGCAATAATCTGTGGAAGTGGATTTTCCTGTCCATCGACAACTCCCTGCTTTAGCGCTAAGTATACTTCCGAAAATGCCATAGGAGTGGGAGCTGCATTCCAAGCATTAAATGAAGCCTTTCTTAAGGGAATATTAGGAATCCGGATTTTTAACCCTTTCAAGTCTTCTGGCCTATATATAGGTTTATTGGCAGTTAAATGTCTTGCACCTAAATATCCTATACCAAGTACACGGATATTTCGTTTGGTAATGAGCCTATTTCTTATCTCTTCTCCGATAGGACCACTTAACACTTTAAACATGCTCTCTGCGTCTTTAAAAACATACTGTCCAGCAATAAGCCCCCACGCTGGTTCTAAACGGCTTAGCAAGCCAAGTCAGCCATTGCCAGTGTAGCCTTCTGTATAGGATGTGTTATGGGAAAAATATGACCTAGGCGAAGAGTAACTACATTTTGTCCAGCAAAAACTCCCCCACTTAATAATCCAATTATTATCACTGTACATAAAAAACCCAATACTAACCTGATTCTTAATCTCCTTCTCATTATTATACCTCCTTATCTTAATTTTATTTTATACTTTTATATCTTAAATATCTATTACGTATCTCATCACTCCCTTCTTTTAAAATTTTCTCTCTTCTGTACACAAAAATTACTGGCGAAAATCTGCTACTCACACGAATTTCCTTCTTATCCTCTGGGCTACGTTAGTTGGTTTTTTACAAGTCCAAAATCTATATTAGTTAGTCTTAAGACTGCTTTATGACTACTAAAATGAACCTGATCCAAAAACTATTCTCAGTGAAACCTCCGAAAATTCTACTTTCTTTGCTTTTTTATACCCCCTCGTGTATTCTTTAGGTATTACTATATTTAAACTTCCCACCGGGTTTTAAAACAACAAGTTTTACTCCGGGAATACTCTCCTTTATGTAATCTTCTAAAACTTTCGTATCCTGCTTTATAATAGGAAAAGTGTTGTAGTGCATCGGAATGACAATTTCTGGTCTTATCCATTTTACTGCAATTGAGGCAAGTTTTGGTCCCATATTGTACTTTCCGCCAATAGGAAGAATTGCTATATTGGGATTATAGATCTCCCCAATCATTCTCATATCCGTAAACAAACCGGTATCCCCAGCAAAATAAATCCTTACACCATTCTCCGTTTCTATTACATATCCTGCTGAGCCTGCTCCCGGCAACATTTTTCCTTCACTTAACCACTCCTCACCGTAAAGTTCAGTAAGATGTGCTGCAAAGGTCATATGAATGGTAATCCCATCTATCCTTGCTGAACCACCTATATTCAAAGTACAAGAGGCTTCATTATACTTTAGGCCTTTACTATCAGCATAATGGCCTATCTCTGGTGAACATACAAGTTTTGCGCCAGTAGTCTTTACAATTTCAATGGCATCCCCTATATGGTCGTTATGGCCATGGGTTACGCATACAATATCAGCCTTTTTAATATCTTTTGTCTTTATTGATGATACAGGATTTCTGTTAAGCCAAGTATCAAGATAGATGTATTTGCCTTTATCAGTAACAATTTTAAAAGCTGCGTGTCCCAACCATATTATACTTACCATTTTTACCTCCTTATTGATGTCTTTTTATGAAATTATCATCGCTTACTTACTATAAAAAACCGATCAGGTAATTCTTTATCCCCAAGGCAATTCCTCAAAAGATATATTATCAAACCAAGTTTTACCTCTTCCCAGGACAAAACATCTAATATCTGCTGCAGTAGCTTCTTTGGGGGCTCTAACTTCAAGAGTATCTTTTTGCCAATCGGTTGTTCCCTTGCGAGGTTTTGTTCCTGGAAGGAAAGTAGTATAAGTAAAAAACCCACCCATACTATCTAAAAATGCTACTTGAGTATGAGCAAATCCATCAAGCTCAGCGGTCTTAACCACATCGGCCAATCTATAAAGCCCTCCCGGAGTTACTCTTACAGTTTGTTGCAACCAAACACTTCCTGTTCCATAATATTCTATACCTACACTATGAGTCCCTTTAAAGTGAATCTGTGAATCCCAAAAAAATTTACACCCCGGTCCTTCAGAAAGAAGGGTACATTTGATCCAATCGGCAGGATACTCAACATCAGGATAAGCTTCCCTTTCAAAGTCACCGTTTATTAAACAATCTTTAATATGACCCTGGTAATAGTTTCTAAAACTCCAGACTATATTACCTGAAGGATCAACCTCTATTACCTGTCTGCGCTGTTGGATAGAGATCAGCGTGTTTCCGTTAGGCAATCTATCTGCTTCATAAGGCATCCCAAAATAACCCAAATAAAAAGACCAGATAATTTCACCGTTATTATTCACCTCAATTATGCGATTGTTTTTTGAATCAGTTATTAGCGTATTTCCATTTTGAAGCCTGTCTGCATCTCTTGGCCAATTAAGCATCTTTAAAGACCCATCTCCATATGACCACACTATATCTCCTTGAGGATTAATTTCTATAACCTTATTTTGATCAGAACTTGCCACAATTGTGTTTCCATTGCTCAGCCTGTCTGCATCATGACAATGCTTGAGTTTAGTATATTTCCAGATAATGTTTCCCTTTTTATCAACTTCTATTATTCTATCGTTATTTCTATCAGAAATAAGGATTGCTCCTCTTTCCGTTTCCTCTGCATCATTTGGATAACGAAGATGCGAGCCATCACTTAACATACCACTTCCTTCGCCCCACTTTTCCGAACTCCATATTATATTGCCCTTTCTATCTATCTCTAAGATTCTATTATTCCAAGTATCACTAACTAAGATGTTGCCATTTTTTAATAATTTAGAACTGTGGGCAAAAACCAAGCCATTTGAGTAGCGCCATACTATCCTACCGATAAGGTCAACTTCTAAGATCTCACTGCCAAATCCTGACCAGTAACCGGCATCGGTAATAAGAGTATTGCCATTAGATAACCTTTCGACGCCACAAGGCCAATCAAGCATTCCAGGGGGTGAATAAGTTGTAGGTATTTCTTTTTTCATCTGTACTTTCCTCTCAATTATTAAAGTCTTGATCTGGTATTTACTATTTTTGGAAGATAATTAACCAAGATAACCTAATCGGGATAGTCTTTCTCTGATTTCATCTTCATCTTCTTTCGAGTATACCTTCTCTTTTTTAGTTAATACTTTCCCTTCCATATCCTGAGGTATAGGTACTCCAAATAAATGTAATACTGTAGGTGCTATATCTAAAAGATCCGCATCGGATATTTTACCTTTTCTAGGAACTCCTTTTCCTGCCATTGCAAAAAAACCAAAAGGACCATGACCACCATCATCAGGACCTTTAGGAGTATCATAAGAGTAAATTGAGTCGTAACCTATAAGTTCGCTTATGTTCCAGTGGCAGTTATCAAAGTAAACAAAAAGATCAGGACCAAATCTTGCATATTCACCTGAATGGATGTCTTTTCTTTTGTATACTTTGGTGTCTAACCTCTCCCCCTTTTCATCTGTTATGGCTTTCAATTTATCAGTTAGCTCGTCTAAAAGTCTTTCGTAATCTTGGGAATCAACTATCCCTTGAGACTCTCTTCCTTTTAGGTTAAGGTAAAGCTGACCGGTAAAACCTGTAGCCCAGGCTTTTGTTTGAGACCAGTCAATATCTGTCTGCATTAAAGAGGTTAACCTCTCAGGTCTTTTTCTAAGTTTCATATAGCCTTCCTTAATCAGCCATTCATTTAAATTAATCCTCCCATCCAGCCTCTGAACACTATGATCGCTTGTCACTATCACCGCTGTATCCTCACCCACTAAATTTAAAATTTTTCCTATATTCTCATCGCAAAATTTATAATGGTTTTTTAATGCATTTTTATACTTAGGATGGGAAGAATATCTTCTGTGGTTTTTATCAAAGTAGCGGTAAAATAGATGCGGCATTCTATCAGTGCCCATGATCACGGTAAACACAAAATCACATTTCCTTTCCTTTATGAAATGCATTATTAGCTCAAATCGTTGTTTATCCATATCATAAATTCGTTTCAACACCACTTCCTTATCCATTTGTCGAAAATTCATATCAGAGGTAGAGGCATCAATAATATACTGACCTATTATTTTTTCAATTTCTTTCTTCAATGAAGCAGGATGGGTAAACTGTTTATTTAAACTGGGGGTCATAAAAGAAGAAATACTGTACCCACCTGGAATCTCTGGAGGAGGATAAGTAACCGGAACATTAATTATTGCTACTTTTTTGTTATAGCCTGACAGAATTTTGTAAACTGTATCCACCCTTTCATCCCTTACCTTTGAGTTTACAAGTTCAGGCTGTCCATAAGAGTAGTCGTCTCTGTAAGTAAAGTCCCAATAGCCGAAATGACCGGGGTTTTTACCGGTAAGGACACAAGTCCAAGCCTGGGGTGTAATGGGAGGGACAGTACTTTTTATTTTCCCATAAATTCCCTCTTCCATTAACTTACTTAAATTAGGAAGTTCGTCCTTCCATTGATATACTAAATCTGGATTAAAACCATCTAAACCAATCATTACAACTTTTTTTGGTTTTTGCATTACTTCTCTCCTTAATAAATAATTTTTTGGTTTTAAAAAAGTAGTTACAGAACGTTGATCTCCTTAAGTATATTCTTCAATATTTCTTTTTTATCCTTTGATAGTGGGCTAATAGGAGCTTTTGCCTCTCCAACATCTATACCAATTAACTTTAAAGCTTCCTTTATTACCACAGGAAAACTCCCTAAGCTGAAAGCTGATCTTAAGGGAGCTAATTTAGCTTGAGCTTGCTTAGCTCTATTCATATCTCCTCTTATATAGGCTTCGTAAATCTCTGAAACTAACTTTGGAGCTACATTTGCTGTAGCTGCAATTGCTCCCTTACCCCCATATAAAAGTGTTCCATAAATCAGAGTATCTCTTCCGGCTAAAACAGAAAAGTCATCATCTGTCTTTCTAATATACTCTGCAATTAGAGTTATGTCTCCACTACTATCTTTGATCCCAACTATATTATCAACTTTTGAAAGACGGGCTACTAAATCGGCTGAAAAATTAACACCGGTTCTCCCTGGGTTATTGTAAAGGAGCACGGGTAAGCGAGTGGACCCAGCAATAGAAAGATAGTGATCATAAAGTTCGTCCTGAGAAGGAGAGATAAAAAAGGGAGTAATTATTGATACAGCATCTGCACCTATATCCTCGGCCATTTTAGTTAAGGCGATAGTTTCCTTAGTAGTAATAGCTCCTGTCCCTGCGTATATCGGGATTTTTCCTTTTGCTTGATCTAAAACAATCTCTATAATTTTTTTCTTTTCCTCCTTTTCCAGTGCATAAAATTCTCCTTGACTTCCTACGGGGAACAGACCATGAACTCCACCTTCCATTAGATAATCGACAAGTTTTCTTAACACAACTTCGTTTACTTCTCCTTTTTCATCAATGGGAGTAACCATAGCGGGAATAACTCCTTTTGGTTTAAATACCATTTTCGGATCTCCTTGTTTAAATTTATTCCTACAGCAAATCCTTTTCCATATTAGTTAAATGACAATACATTCCTTTGAGGGCGTTTTTCCTATCTTTATTTTAATGGCATTAAATATCTCAATATGTAGTTTAAATACTCATGTTTTCTCATACCAATAATTAATATTTTTACTAGAGAATTATATGCTTCACGATATATCATCTTAATAGCCAATAATAATATTGTATAATCTTTATTATTTTATTTATTTAAAAAGATTTGGGTAGAAATAATCAGCCATCAACCTGCAAGTAGTCCTTAGATGCTCACGCATACAGTACTCGCTTTTTTCTTCATCCCTTTCCTCAAGGGCATTGATAATTGTTAAATGTGATTCTTGGGATTTTTTTTCAATCAAAATTGAACGTTGCGTAATATTTCTTGTTAAAGATGAAAGATTTCTTAATTTATTATAGAATTGTGATAAAAAAGGGTTACTTGCTGTATAGATAATTACATCATGTAACTTTCTTCCAAAAAAGACGCCTTCCTGAGTATTTTTTTCAATATCAACTTCTTTAATTTTTTTTCCTATTTCATTTATTTTTGAAAAAAATTTTGCATCACCTTTTAGACAAGCCAATCTTGCAGCTATACCTTCTATGCCCTCTCTGCTTTGAAATATATTAAATATTTCCTCTAATGATACCTTCCTTACTATGTATCCTTTTGAAGGCTCTTGTTCAAGTAAACCATCAGAAGCTAATCGCCATAAAATTTCTCTTACAGGTGTTCTACTTATGCTGTATTCATCACTAATCTCACGTTCAACTAAACTACTTCCGGGTAATAGCTTTCCGGACATTATTTTTGTTTTTAATTCTTTATAGACGGTATTTTTCATTTTATATTATCACCATTTTTGTATACCATTGGTATTTTTACTATAAAAATAGTATTATAATTATATTACTTTGTCAAGTATTATTGTGTGTTTATTGTTTTTAAAGATAAAATAAAGGAAATCCTTATTGGGACACCTTTTCTGAATCATCCTTTAAGAATCTAAAAAGGGAGGAGTTGTATTTATGAAAACATGAATTTAGAAATATTGCTAAATAATTAGGGGTCGTATAAATCCGACCCCTTGTACGATAAACAACACAAAAAGTAAAAAATATTTTTTCTATCTAAAAACGAAAACCGATTAACTAACAACTTTATCACGGCTACGCCATGCCGCTACAAAATATAATAACAATTCTATGAAAAATATTTATCATAACAAACAATTTCTGATAAAGGCTTTCTTCTGGTTTTAAGACCTAATTTTTCAGGATAACCTAAAGTTAATAAATTAACTACACGCACGCCTTCGGGAACTCCTAAGATTTCTTTAACCTGATCCTGGTAGAAGGCTCCTATCCAGCAGGACCCCAATCCTAAGGAAGCTGCTTCTA
>NBMG01000032.1 GCA_002084865.1 Candidatus Atribacteria bacterium 4572_76 | reverse complement strand
CTGTCCTACGATTTTATATTAATCATCAAGGGCGTATGCAATACGCCCCTACTATTTTTCAAACTTGCAACTTGCAACTCGAAACCTATTACTTGTCACGCATTACTCATCACTTATTACTGTATCTTGATATATACTCGACACCCAATACTAATTAATTCAGACTACTGATTTCTGTCTTTTTTCTTAACCAGCTAACAACTAACTGATCTTAAATGAGATACGAGATACTCGTTTAAATCTCGTATATAGTATATCGTATTGCCTATTGTGATTCAATCCATTTTCGTATTGTGTACTGTGTTAAAAAAATCAGGATTCAGATGTAGGGGCACAATGAATTGTGCCCTTCTTTCTTTGTATCTTTCCGTTTATTTTGGGCACGATGCATCGTGCCCCTACTTTTTTCTAACCCCACAACCTGTAACCTGAAACTTATTACTCGTTGTCGTATTTTATTTTCCCCGCGATACGCGACACGGGATATTAATTTGACTTCTGAATTCTGTCTTCTATTCTCTTCACGAGATACGATTCACAAGACTTGTCCCCGTGAAAACGGGGATACGAGATACTTATTCATTCGTCGGTACCGACAAGTAAGGGAGAACCTTGGAAGCAATCTCCTGGAAAACAGGAGCAGCTACTGTCCCTCCGTAATAACTCCCCTTGGGTTCATCCAATAAAACCAGGATGGATAGCTTGGGATTCTCTGAAGGAACGTAACCTACAAATAAAGAGCTGTATTTATCTTCAGAATATTTACCGATAGAAAAATCAAATTTTTGAGCAGTCCCGGTCTTTCCTGCTGCCTGGTATCCTGCAAGTTTAGCTCTCGTACCAGTTCCGTCATTCACTACTTGTTCTAATATTTTAGTCATAGTTAAAGCAGTATCAACCGATATTACCTGTCTTACCGGCTTTGGTTTAAATATTTTAACCTTATTTTGCTCAGAATCTATTATTTCCTTTACTATCATCGGCTTCATCAAAGTCCCTCGGTTAGCTATTGCCGATACAGCCATTATCAACTGAAGGGGAGTAACGGAAATTTCTTGGCCTATAGATAGAGAAGCCAGGGAAATTTTGGACCAATCCTTTGTACTTCTTACCAGGCCGTTTATTTCACCGGGTAAATCTATCTCAGTCAATGTACCAAACCCGAACCTTCTGATCGACTTTTCGAAAACCCTTTCATCTAATCTCGTCCCGGTTTGAATTACCCCTATATTACAGGAATTTTTCACTATACCGGTAAGGTCTTGAGGACCATGTTGGTGTATATCGTGGAAAACAGTCCCATTGTATTTTATCCATCCCTTACAATAAAATTGGTCATTTAAATTGACTACTTTTTCTTCCAGGGCGGTGGCTATAGTAATAATTTTAAAGGTCGAGCCCGGCTCATAGGCGTCGGTTACTGCCCTGTTCCTCCAAAGATCACGAGGATATTTATTAAAATAATTGAGGTCATAGGAAGGTTTTACTGCCATTGCTAGAATTTCCCCGGTTTTAGGCTCTACTACAATAGCAATTCCTGCTTTAGCTTTAGATTTTTGAAAAGCCTTATCCAATGCTTCTTCGGTAATATATTGGATAACCTCATCAATGGTCAATACAATTGAATGACCATCTTTATGGGGACTTAATCCCTTGATGCTTAGAGGTACCCTGCCTCCCGAAGCATCTCTTTCTAAAACTACCAAACCGGGCAACCCCTTTAGCTCTTTATCAAAAAATGATTCCAAACCTTCCAGCCCTTGATTGTCTATTCCCACAAATCCCATTAAATTGGAAGCTAAATAATTCTTGGGGTAATATCTTTTACTCTCATCTAAAAAATTTAATCCCTCTGAATTTAGTTTTTTAATCTCTGCAACTTCTGTTTCGGTTAATTTTCTTTTTATCCATACAAAAGATTTTTTCTGGTTTAATTTATCCAGCACGTCTCTTGTTTTCAAATTTAAAATTGAAGATATTTTTTGGGCAGTTTCCTGAGGGTTCTTAACTTTAGAGGGGATGGCAAATAAAGATTGAACATTAACATTCACGGCTAACTTTTTATAATTTCTATCATAGATGTTGCCCCGTTCTCCCTCAATAGAAAAAGAAGTAAGGTGTTCTTGTTGGGCAATTTCTTTAAATTTATCAGTTTGAATAACCTGAATGTTATATAATCTATAAATTAATGAAAAATAAAGAATTATGAATATTATAAGTAAAAAAATAATACGCTCTTTTTTTTCTTTGGAAGGTAACAACTATTTCCGCCCTCTTTAACCTATACTGCTACAAGTATATTATTTTAATACCCCTAAAATCAAATCATTTATCTTATTTAGGTCAAAACTTGCCCAGAAATTCTTCTTCTCTTCATAATTATTACTGATTATCCCGGTATCATTTCCCGAATTAACCTTAGTATTGGGGCTTAAAGCAATAAACTTCACTTCCTTTGGTCTAACCATTCCTAACTGATTACAGGCAATTTTTTCAATTCTATCTAAAGCGGAAAGAGTCTCCACGGTAAGTTCGAGTTTTCTATTTTCTTCTTCCAGAGCTATCTTCTCATTTTCTAACTTCATCAATTTGTATCCCAACTCAGTCAATACAATATTATTAGAAATATAAAATATTATTATCGAAGTGATAGCAATTACTAAAATTAAAAATGACCCAAAAACAATTAAGGTATTCTTACTTTCGTAATTTCCAGTAGCTATAATACTACTTCCTCTCATATTTCATCACTCCCTTAACTAGTCGTTAGCGAAACGAATTAGGTTACAGATATTATTTTCTCCGCTACTCTCAGTTTAGCGCTTCTTGCCTTGGGGTTATCCCTTACTTCCTCCGAAGAAGGTCTAATTGGTTTTTTAGTTATAATCTTCAATCCGTAATTCTTTTGTTCTTTCCCTTCTTTTTCTGTTTCCTTAAACAGGTGTTTAACTATCCTATCCTCTAATGAATGGTAGGAAATAACACATATCCTACCATTATCCTTTAAAGCCCTAATTGCTTGACTCAGCCCGCTTTCCAGGGCTTTAAGCTCCTGGTTTACTTCAATCCTAATAGCCTGAAAAACCCTGGTTGCCGGATGAATTTTCCAGGTGCGTCTTTTTTTAGTCCTGGGAAGAGACCTTACTACTAAATCAGCTAACTGCTTGGTAGTAGTGATGGCTTTCTTTTTTCGTTCTGTTACGATTAAACGGGCAATCCTCCTGGAAAACCTTTCTTCTCCGTACTTTTCAAATATTTCAGTCAAATCTTTTTCCGAATAACTATTTATCAGGATATCAGCGTTAAATTTTTGGGTTAGATCCATCCGCATGTCTAAATGGCTATCTTCTTTAAAGCTAAATCCTCGTTCTTTCTCTTTTAATTGGTGGAAGGACACTCCTAAGTCAAAGACTATCCCCGAAACTGTTTTAATCTTTAAGTCTGACAGAATTCCTTCTAAATTTTTAAAATTACCTTTAACTAACCTTACTTTATCGATATACCTTTTTAGTTCTTCTTTTGCTGTTTCAATTGCCTCTATATCCTGGTCGATGCCGACTACTAAGCTGTAGGGATAAATGTTCTCCAAAATGGCTTTGGAGTGTCCTCCACCTCCTAAAGTGCAATCGATATAAACACCTCCTTTCTCTATGTTTAGATAACTTAAGATCTCTTTTGTTAACACAGGAATGTGAAAGGAATTTACCATAGATTACCCTTCTTGTTCATATATTCTTTCGGCAATATCCTCATATGAGCCTTCAACCTCTTTAGAATATTTTTGCCATACATCTTTACTCCAGATCTCTACCCTATCCGAAACACCAATAATTATAATTTCTTTATTAATCCGGGCATAATCTCTCAGATATTTCATAATAATGACTCTGCCTTGATTATCCATGGTACAGTCAGTGGCCCGGGAAAATAGTATCCGCTTAAACGCCCGGGCATCTCTCTGCCCCAGGGGGAGCTGTTTCATTTTTTCCGATAAATTTTTCCATTCTTCCAGAGGATACACAAAAAGACAAGTATCAAGACCGAAAGTGACAATAAAATTATCACCCAAAGATTCCCGGTATTTTGCCGGTACAATCACTCTTCCCTTTTCATCGATTGAGTGCTCATACTGTCCTAAAAACATAAAATCTCCTTTATATTATATCCTCCACTTTGCTCCACTTTGCTCCACTACATATAGTATACTACATTCTTTTAAAAAACCCTCTTTTTTTTTGAAAATAATTTATTTTTTTTTAAAAAATTTTAAAAAACCACATATGTAGCGTCTTCTCTATAGTAGATACGCTATTTCTCGGCGTATTTTGGGGGAAAATAGAAGGGTCAGAAGACTTAAAGATATAAATTAGTCGATAATGAAGGGTAGTTCGAACCATATATCGAGTATCGCATTAAGAAAATCAAAATTCAGGAGTAGATACGCAAAATATCCTGCTTTAAGTAGGGGTCGGATTTATCCGACCCGTCTTTAGTGATTAAGTTAATTCTCACAAAGAATATCTGGATGGATTAAAATAAAAAAAGACATACAATAAAATGTTTTATCGTATGTCTTTATATTAATTTATTTTGATAAGTAGATCGTATAAGCCGAGTTCTGTCCCCTTATAAGGGTGGTAATCATCTATCTGGGATGTAAGTTACCTTACATCTCTAGCGACCTACCCGAAGATTCAGCGGGCCACCACAGCTCTTCCTATTTGGTCTTGCTCCGAGTGGGGTTTACTAAGCTTGTTAGTCACCTAACAACTGGTAGGCTCTTACCCTGCCTTTTCACCTTTACCGAGTACTCAAAATAGAGTTTCCGGCTGTGTATTTTCTGTAGCACTTTCCTTAAGGTTACCCTCACTGGGAGTTACCCAGCACTCTGCCCTATGGAGCTCGGACTTTCCTCGGAAGAAATGTTATTTCTTCCGCGATTACCTGACCTACTTATCAAATATTCTTTTTTTCAACTTTAAAATATCATTTTAGTAGGAGAAAGTCAATTAACTTAATACGTATCTCGTATAGCGTGAATCGTATCTCGCAAAGAAATAAATAGATAAAATATTTAAAAATTAAAAAAGTTGTGTATTTGAATTTATTTATTCTTTCGAGATACTAGATACTAGATACGAACAACGAAATTGTATATCGTATCTCGCAAAGATAATAGAAACCGAGAATCAGAAAAAATTCGTATCGAAGTTTAAATTAATCTTTCCAGATTAGAATTCGGCTGCAATTGGGACAAATTATTACTTTACGATTCTTTTCTAATTGATAAATAACATCGCTGGGGAGGTCAAGATAACAGCCCGGACAGATAGAACCGTCAACTTCCATAATAGCCTTTCCGCCCTTCTCTTTTCTTAAAAGTTCATATTCTTTTAAAAGGCGGCTATCGGTTATTTTATTTAATATTTCTTCTCTTTTGATATTTAAAGAACTCATGCTCTTTTCAATTACTATCATTGCTGAGTCTATTTTCTCTTGGCACTTTTTAAACTCTTTCTCTTTACCTTTCAAATCTTCCTCGAGATTATAAATTGATTTATTAAGATCTTCTATTTCTTCCATAATGTCCAAAATTTCTTCTTCAATACCGTTTTTTTCTTCTTTGTACTTGGCTATAACCTTCTGTATCTGTTTAAGCTCCTTTATATCAGATATCTTCCCTCCGTATAAATCTTCCTGATGTTTATTAATTTTATTAGATTTTTCGGCCAAATCCAATTCTTTTCTCTTCAATTTAATCTGCAAACTCTTATAATCTTCATTTTTATTTTTTAAACTATCTTTTATCCCCTGAATCTTTTTGGTAATCCCTTCTATCATTAAAGGCAAACTTCTCTTCTTTTTCTCTTCTTTGTCGATATCAATATCGATTTTCTGTAATTCCAAAAGGATATTATATTGTTCTTCCACCAATAACTCCTCCCTCCTCTCTTCACAGCTGTAAAGCCCTTTAAAACAAAAAAACCTTACTTCTTATATAAAAGAAGTAAGGTTTTTACAATATTCTGGTATTTTTATAATTTTTTGTTTTATCATAAATTCCACGCTACCTGTACTTGTATTATCTATTATCAATAAAATTAATAATAACCAATTTTTGGTGGGCCCACCTGGATTCGAACCAGGGACCGACCGGTTATGAGCCGGTTGCTCTGCCAGCTGAGCTATTGTAATGAGTAATAAGATAGTTATTCCCCAAAAAGCTAAAAAATATTTAAAAGCAAAGTATATACACCTGTATCATAAATAATTTTATAATAATTTTGGATTTGCTGGTTACAACTCGGTTGTAGGGGCACAATGAATTGTGCCCTCGCCATAGTATTACCTGATTTTTTCTCCTGTGGGCACGATGCATCGTGCCCCTACCTTTGCCCTTCTTGTGAAAACAAGTATCGGATAACAGGTAAAAAATAGGGACGTATCGCCTATACTCTGGTAACTTATTTTAGATGCAGGCTCTTTAGCTGTCCGCAGGCAGCAGAGATATCATCACCCTTCGATATTCTTATAGTGGTTGGGATTCCCCCGGCTGCCAGCTTATTTTTAAAGGATTTGACTTGGGGAATACCGGGTGCCTGCAGTAAAGAATCGGGCGCAGGATTAAAGGTAATTAGATTTACTTTAGAATTAAATCCGCCAATCAGTTTAGCTAATTTATCTGCATAAATCAGTGAATCATTCACTCCTTTGATTAAAATATATTCAAAAGTAATCTGCCTTTTAGTTTTTTCCGCATAATTCCTGCATACTTCTATCAGATCGGGTAAGGGATACATATTATTTACCGGCATCAGGTAAGACCTTAATTTATTCTCCGGAGCATGCAGAGAAACTGATAACTCCACCTGCCAATTACGCTCTTGTAACCTTTTTATAGCCGGTATTACCCCACAGGTAGAAATGGTAATCTTTCTTGCCCCGATATTGAAAGCATCTTTAGAATTCAATATACAGATGGCTTTTACCACATTATCATAATTATCTAAAGGCTCACCAATACCCATAAATACAATATTATTGAGATTAGATTCGATCTTTTTCTTTACAAATAAAACTTGATTTAAAATCTCGCTAACCGTAAGGTTTCTGGTAAAACCTTTTTTGCCGCTTTCACAAAACAAACAGTTATATTTACAGCCAACTTGGGAAGATATACATTCGGTCACTCTTTTACCAGAAAATATGAGAACGCTTTCTATTAAATTTTTATCTTCTAACTTAAATAAATATTTTTCGGTTTGGTCTTTCGATTTAGCTAAATTTACCAACCCCATCTTGCTTATGTAAAAATGTTCTTGAAGTAAATTTCTAAATGCTGTTGGTAGGCTCAACATATCTGTGAAGTCTTCTATGCCCTTTTTGTAAAGCAGATTAAATAATTGAGCTGCCCTATATCTTTCAACCCCTAATTTTTTAACCTCTTCCTGAAGTTCGTCTAAAATAAAATTTTTAATATCTTTCTTCTGCATAATACAAATTAAATCTCTTTATTTTTTAATCTCTCTTTTTACGTTTTCAGCGAATTCTTTTGCTTTTTGGCCTATCCCCGGGACCTTCATTATTGACCCGGGGTCATTGGCGGTAGCAGTTAAAGCAAAATAAGGGGGTAGTCTGAATCCTTTGTTAATATTTAAAGCCCCTATTAACTGTTTGGCCACACAATCACTCCCTGAATTTCCGGAAACCACAAGGGAAAATAGAGTTTTATCCCCAAATTTCACCCTCTTATAAAGTACGGTCATCCTATTTATAACCGCCATAAGCTTTGCGGATATTGCATCATTATAATTGGGACATAGCCAGATGATACAATCAGCCTCTTCTATAGCCGGGAGAATTTCTTTTACCATAATCCCCCCATAAAAACAGCTTTTTTCTTCACTGTAATGAATGCAGGTTTTATAAGAACACCCCCGGCAATCTACCACGGTTCCATTTTCTACGTGGAGCTCTCTTATATCTTCCCCGCCAAGGCTTTCTTTTACCATCTTCCAAAGCATAAGAGTATTAGATGTCTTAAACAAACTCGAATGCAATACCAGTATCTTCGGTCTATTAATTAATTTTAAGTTCTCATCTTTTAATTTTTTTACTAATTCCCTAGCCTGTTCCCGGTAAATCTCTACAAGAGGCAGGTTATATGTTTTTGCCAGGTAAGAAAATTATTAAGATTATGAGTAGCCTCTACAACCGGATGACCGGGGAACCGGCACCCCATCTGATTGGTTAGAAAAATCATCTTCTGAGCGTTGCTCTTGGTAAATAACTCACTCGAACTTTGGATTATAATAACTGCTCTTGAACCTAAAAGAACATTATCTCCCCTTTTCTTTAACTTCAAAAGCATCTCAAACAGAGGGAGATTAAATCCGCATTCATCTAATTCGATAGCAAATATAATCTTTCTATTTTGTAAATCAACGGGAAGATCCTTAACGGTTCTAATAATTGTTAATGGGCAATTTTCAGTGGCTATTTTGACAATCTCGGC
>NBMG01000031.1 GCA_002084865.1 Candidatus Atribacteria bacterium 4572_76 | reverse complement strand
TCTTTCCTTTTGTGAATTATCGCGCCCTAATATCCAGGGCTCTGTTTGATCAATGTATTTATTAGTCCTTCTTATAAATTGCCAGACAGTTTCCAGAGCAGCGTTAAGTGATAAATTATTCATCTGAGTATAATATTTTTTTATGGTCTTTACGGCAAAATCTTCTAATTCCACATCGTATTTTTCTTTTTCTATCCCTGCTTTAGGAATCTCTTTGTTAAAATACTGGGTAATCATAGCTACAGTTCTACTTACTAAATTCCCTAAATCGTTAGCCAGGTCGTAATTTATTCTTTTGATCATTAAATCTTTAGAAAAATTACCATCCTGCCCAAAAGAAACTTCCCTCATTAAAAAATATCTAAAGGCATCAGCGCCAAATTCTTCTGCCATTTCATAAGGGTCTACTACATTTCCTTTAGATTTTGACATTTTTATAACCGTATGAAATCTCAATATATCTTTTCCTACAAGATGAATATCTGCTGGCCAGTATTTTTCAAATTTTTTGTTATCTATATTATATCCTGCTACCGTAATATAATTTAATAAAGCATCATACCAGACATAAATTACATGATTATCATCAAAAGGGACATCTATGCCCCACTTTAAGCTTTTTTTTGTTCTGGTTACACTCTGGTCTTTAAGTCCGCCCTTTACAAAACTTATAATTTCATTTCTTCTTGCTTTCGGTTGAATGCATTGAGGATTTTTTTCAAAATATGATAATATCCTTTCCTGATATTTTGACATCTTGAAGAAATAACTTTCTTCTTTTATCTTTTCTATCTTCTTCCCGCAAGTAGGACATGTTTCATCTGTCAGTTGAGTCTCGGTCCAATACGTTTCACAGGGTACGCAATACCATCCCTCATATTCACCTTTATAAATATCACCATTTTCATATAATTTATTAAATATTTCTTGCACTACTTTAATGTGTCTTGGTTCAGTTGTGCGTATAAAATCGTCATATTCTATATTCAGCAAGGGCCAGAGATTTTTAAATTTTAATACCACCTTATCTGCCAGCTCGAGAGGAGTTAAATTTACTTTTTCTGCTGAACTAGCAATCTTTTGGCCGTGTTCATCTGTCCCGGTAGAAAAAAGGACATCATATCCGGATAGTTTTTTGTATCTCGCCATAACATCTGCCGCTATAGTGGTATAGGCATGTCCGATATGTGGCACATCATTTACGTAATAGATAGGGGTAGTTATGTAAAATGTTTTTTTAGATTGATTGTTTTCCATAATTATTTTCCTTTCTTTTCTCGTATTGCGTATCGCGTATTTAATAGCGTGTAGCGTACAGCGTTTAGCGTATAGGGAAAATCACCCTATGAAATATGCTACCTACTTTTTTTAATAAATTTTTAATATCATTTCTTATCTCTTTTTGTCGTTTCCGCAAAGCCTGTTCTCGATCTGATCGGAGAACGGGAATCTATCTTCTAATTCTAATCTCCACCCCTAGATTCCCGCGTTCGCGGGAATGACAGAGGGAAGAGCAGTTTTACATTTTTAGCTTTTCGCTAGATAAAATGAATTCGCATTGCTGATATAATCTAACTTCTGGCTTCTGGTTTCTTTCTGTTTTCGTTTTCTTTTTTAATTTGTTTTGCGCTATTTATTATTCTGTCTTCTTTGAATTTACTATACGCTCTACGCTGTACGCTATCCGCTAGTCTTTCATTTCCAATAACTTTTTGTATATCAGGTTTTTAGGAATATTTAATTTTTCCTGAGCAATCTTTATTATATCTCTATTTGAATAACCTTGGTTTTTTAGTTTTCTTAAATATCCTTCCATTATACATTCATCTTTTAAAAAATCTGTTGTATCGTTTTCTTTTTTCTTAATTCCGCCCTGAACAACCAGGGTAATTTCCCCTTTTATTTCTTTTGTATTTATTTCGGTTATAACCTGGCTCAGATTTCCTCTGATTATCTCCTCGAACTTTTTGGTCAGTTCACGAGCTATAACAATTTTTCTATCTCCCCATATTTCCAACATATCTTTAAGAGTCCTTTTTAATCTGTGGGGGGTTTCATAGAAAATAAGGGTTCGCTCTTCATTTTCTATGCTCTTAAAATATCTTTTCCTCTCTTTAATCTTACGGGGTAAGAACCCCTCAAAAACAAATTTATCGGTAGGTAACCCGGAAACAACCAAAGCAGTTATCAATGCCGAAACACCGGGCACAGGAATTATTTTTATATTATTTTTTAAAGCTAAGTTTACCAACACATACCCTGGATCGGAAATACCCGGCATACCTGCATCGGATACCAGGGCAATGTCCTGACAATTTTTTAATATTTCTACCAGATGGGGAGCTTTTTTAAATTTATTATATTCATAGTAACTTGTAATTTTTGTATTTATCTGGTAATGATTTAACAATTTTTTAGTATGTCTGGTATCTTCGGCCGCAATTAATTTTACCTTTTTTAAAACCTTTAAAGCCCTTAAGGTTATATCTTCTAAATTTCCTATAGGTGTCCCGCAAATGTATAGAATTCCGCTTGTTTTATTTTTATCCAAAACAATTATTCATCTCCACTTTTTCTGTCAATATTGAAATATGGGATTATCGATTTTTAATTCTTCCTTCCCCCCTTTTATTCCCTCTAGTAATACAAGATTTGCATTTTCTCCTTGCCGGGGATGAATAAATTTTACAACCTTTGGTTCGATACCATATTTTTTTAAGGTAAGTATTAATTTTATTAACTTGGTACTTCTGTAAATTAAATAAATTCTTCCTTTATTTTTCAACAAATAATTACTTACAGAAATTATGTCCTCTAAATTACCCTTTATTTCGTGCCGGGCGATAGCTCTGCTGTTCGAAGGATTAATCTTTCCCTGCCCCAGAGAAATATAAGGGGGATTACTTACTACTACATCGAATTGCTGGTTTTTAAAAATATTTTTTAGGTTTCGAAAATCTTCCTGAATTATTATTATATCATTTTGTAATTTATTCAATTCAACACTTCTTCTGGCCATATCCGCTAAATCTTTTTGTATCTCAATTCCGTAAATAGACAAGCCTTTCTTTTTACCAAATAGAAGTAAAGGAATTATCCCGGAACCAGTACCCAAATCAATTATTTTTTCATAGTTTTTAACTCTAATAAAATTAAGCAGTAAAATAGAATCCACCGAAAAACGGTATGAATCGCTTGCCTGGATAATTTTTAATCCTCTATCTCCCAGATCTTCGATTTTTTCACTATTATTTAGTTTAACCATTTTTCGTGCTTTTACTTTTTATTCCGAGTTTTTCGAATTTTTCTTCGGGTATTTTAATTCTTTTCTTAATACCACCATTCTTGCTGTTAGAATCGCTTTCTAGTTCAATTATAATGTATTTTTTTAATACATTTATTTCTATAACTTTTCCTTTGCCTTTCTCTGTTTCAACATTATCTCTCAACTTAGGATACTTTTTTAAAGCCTCTTTGTAGAACTCAGATTCGTAAGACAGACAGCACATCAATCTACCGCAAAGGCCTGATACTTTAGATTGATTTAAGGCAATTTTTTGGATCTTAGCCATATTAATATGAATTGGAGTAAACTTTTGAATATAAGAAACGCAGCACACTTCTCTACCGCAAATTCCCATTCCACCTATTAATTTTGTTCCATCTCTTACTCCAATCTGTCTCAGCTCGATTTTAGTTTTAAAGACTTTAGCTAATTCCTTAACCAATTCTCGAAAATCTATTCGCTGAGTAGAAACAAAATAGAATATTATCCGGCTTTTATCAAATAAATACTTTACGTAAACTAATTTCATGGGCAATTTATATTTTTTAATCTTCTCTTTACAGATATTTAAGGCATCAATTTCCTCTTGCTTTATTATTTCGAGTTTCTTGAAATCCTCTGTATTCGCTTTTCTAAGTATATTTTTAAGCGGGGTATCTATTTCGTCATTTTTTATATATTTATAAGGGATCACTACTTTACCCAGATCTAAACCAATAGCAGTTTTTACTAAACAAATATCCCCTTTCTTTAGTTTTATTTTATTATTAATTTTAAAATAATAGATATAATTTGTTTTGGCAAATTTTAAACCAGTTACTTTAGGCAATACTCAACACCTACCATCTTTATATATAATCTTTCTAAAATGAGACGCGTGTTTACATTTTTCATTAAATATTCTTCTACCTTTTCTAAATAATCCAGGATGTCAATTAGAATCTCCTGGGAATAGATTTGAGATTTTTCATAAATTCTTTCTAATTTATCGCAATTGGCAATATACTTTTGGTCTCCCGTATTTTTAATGATTAAAATATCCCGATACCATAATTTTATTATTTCTAACATCTCTTCTATTCTCTCTATTTCAGATGCCGTCTTTTCAACTTTTGTAAAAATATCTTCACTATATTTCCCGGGAGATATAGCTGATAAATAGTCTAATACTTCTTCTCTCTTAATAAAATACTCCTTATCTAATAATAACTTTAAAGCGCTTCCGATACTCCCCTGAGCTAATTTGGAAATAATTTCAGCTTTCTCTTTTTCCAAATTATCATTATTATCCAATAAAAACTCTTTTATTTTACCTGAGGATATTAATCCAAAATTTACTATCTGACATCGTGAGACTATAGTAGGTAAAATTGGATCTATCTTTGAGCAAATCAGAATTATTATTGCGTAATATGGTGGTTCTTCAATAGTCTTCAATAAACAGTTTGATGCTTCAAGAGTCATTTTTTCTGCTTTGTCTATTATATATACCTTTTTTTTATTCTTAAAAGGCTTCAGTCCAATCTCTTTTCGCATTTCTCGTATTTGTTCAATCTTTATCGAATTCTTAATTGGTTCGATTATTTTTAAATCCGGGCTATACTGCTTACTAATTTCATTACACGATTGACAGTCTTCGCAAGCTTCGGAATTCTTACTTGGATTCAAACAATTTACTGCCTTGGTGAATTCTATTGCAGTAAGCTTTTTCCCCGTCCCTTCGTTCCCGACAAAAATATAAGATGAGGAAGTCTTATTTTCTTTTAGAGATTTTGTAAGTATTTTTATTGCTCTTTCTTGGCCGACTATATCATTGAAAGACATAAATTACTCCCTTATTCTCGTATCGCGTATCGCGTATCGCGTTTAAGATAAATCATTCTGTATAATATACTACCTTTTGTAACTTGCAACTTTTTCTTTCTTTACTATATACTCGATACTTTTTTATATTCTGGCTTCTGGATTCTGGTTCCTTCTTCCCTAACTAACCGCTATACGCTAAACGCTCTACGCTAATTTTCTTTTCACAATTTCGACTATCTCATTAAATATCTCTTCTTTGCTTCTATTAGCATCAATTATTTTAATTCTTTCTGATTCTTCTCGAAACAATTGGTAATAGCCTTGTCTAACTCTTTCTAAAAACAATTTTCCACCGATAATTTTTTTACTTAAAAATTCTTCTTCAAATCTCATTTCACTCGAGTTACCGAAAGAAGCTGACCTCTTTAATCCTTCGTATGGGTCAATATCCAGGATAAAGGTTAAATCAGGAATAGCTTCCCCCACGACCAAGCCATTCAGTTGCTTGATAATCTTTAAATCTATACCTCTTCCACACCCTTGATAAGCAGTAGTAGAATCATAGAAGCGATCGGATATAACTATTTTCCCTTCTTTTAAGGCTGGTATAATTATTAATCTAACATTTTCCGCCCGAGAAGCTAAAAACAATAGCATTTCGGTTTTATAATCCATACCATCATTTTTTTGGTCGAGAAGAATTTTACGTATTTTGTCTCCAATCTTTGTTCCACCCGGCTCTTTAGTATAAATAGAAGGTATTTTCTGTTTAATTAAAAAATCAAATAGCATCTTTGCCTGGGTAGTTTTTCCACAACCTTCAAGCCCTTCAAAAGTTATAAATAGCCCTTTTTTCATTATATACCTCAGCAATTTTAATTAGTCGTTAGTAAGTGAAACTAGCGTGGAGCGTACAGCGTTTAGCGTATAGTATCATAAACAAAATGCCTGTTATTAATTTTGCAATATTTTGATATTGAATTTATTCGAGTTTAAACAAGTTTGATAAATCAAAGCCATACTTATTACCAATCAATCTTTATTAGATAGTTTATCGTTTATATAGTTAATTAGTTAACTGATTTGTACTGATTTACTAACTAACTAACCAGGTGATCAACTAACTATATAACCAAATGTATACGCTCTACGCTAAACGCTCTACGCTAGTTTACACGAGATACGAGATACGAATACAGTTTTGCGCTTTTCGTTTTTCATTTTATTACTACTTGCTATTTACTAATTTTATCATTTTTCGTTTTCATTATCGCTCATAAGTACTCGACAAATATCGGTTAGAGTTACTATCCCCGCTAATTTACCATTTCGCAAAACGGGTAATCTTTGAATTTTATTCCTTATAAGCAGATCCGACGCCAAAACTTCATTATCATCTTCATCGATAGTAATAATGTTTTTTCTCATAAATTCTGCTACCGGACGTTGAGAATATTCTTTTAAACTTTTAGATAACTGTATGAATTCAGAAAGGATAGAATCACTGTTTATAATTCCCAAATAATTCGGCAGAGTAGCTCTGATTATGTCGTGTAAAGATATAAATCCAATAACTTCTTGATTATTGTTTACCACGGGGAGCCCGGTAATTTTTTGTCTGGATAGTATACCCAGTAAATCTACTAATTTACATGTGGCCAAAACACTGGTAACATCCCGAATCATAATATCTTTTATTTTCAATTAGATTATCCCCTCTCTCTATTTATCTTCATAATCTCTTAACTTTCACACACTTAAGACATTTATCTACCTCTTCTCTTGAGTTAAATTCCTCTTCTTCTCTTAAGGCACTGGCCAAGGCACAGGCCATAGAAAATTCTATTGCTTCCT
>NBMG01000116.1 GCA_002084865.1 Candidatus Atribacteria bacterium 4572_76 | reverse complement strand
ACATATTACTTCTCCGCCAGTCCATCCAGGATTCTCTCCAAGAACTTCCATTAATACTGAATTTCCTAGGTCAAGAAGATTTTCATCTGAAGTTATATCTCCACAACTTTCCATTACTTCACACACTGCTTCGACAAATGGTACAAATTGTACAGCACTTAGGATATCTTCCAGGATAATATATTCACTACTTATCCCTAAATTTACCAAAGCATCTACTATTAAACCAAGAGCAGTAGATTCACAATCAGTAATTCCAGCGTCATAATCCTCACCGTCTACAACCTCTTTAACTACGTCTTTAACCAATGGTTTCCCCCCATCATCCGGGCATATAGCTGTAACTACATAGTTTTCGCCAGCAGAAAGATCGGTAAAGGTGTATTCGCCTTGCGTATTAGTAGTTGTTGAAGCGATTTCTTCTCCCTCATAAGTAAGTATTACTTCAATATTATTCTGAAGAAACCAATTCTGTTCACATTGAAGACACCAATCAGAAGGAGCATCGCTTACCGTAGTTGAGGAAGTAGAACAGCACGGTGCTGCTATTATACCGGTTATAGTTGTAGTTCCCGGAGTATATCCGGGTGATTCATCGGCGGGAACACCGAAGCATCCAGCAAGCAAGATTAACAATGCGGAAATTAAAATTATCGGTAAAATGATTTTTGTACTTAGTTTCATTTAAATCGCCTCCTGCAATTTTTTTAATTGGCAGTCTGGCGATCATAGCACTCTTACGAGCACCTTAAACCCATGACTTTGCGTCCCACCCTTTCGAGTGGTTTGCCTTTTCCGTTTATATGATATGTTAAGCTTCGCATTCTACTCTATATAAACAAAAAGCCGGAAGTCTGGCAGTTTTAGTACATAAGTACCTTAAACCCAGGACTTTGCGTCCTGACCTTTCGGTCAGTTTACCTTTTTCAACTTTTTGGAACTTTTCTTATTCGACTCACCTCCTGCGATAAAGAATATTATCTCTTCATATTGATTAAGATAATTTAATGCCCTATTTATTATTATATTCCCTAAATCAAGCAATTTTAGACATTAATTTGTAAATTCTTTAATAATTTTAGTTAATTTTAGTATAATATTTTTTTCTATTTGTTAATTTAATTATACGTAAAGTACCCCAAACTAATATTAACACAATAAAATTAAAATTTCAAATAAAAAATATAATTTTTTAATTATCTTCTTTTATTTTTGATTATAATTATAGTTAGACGCACAATGAATTGTGCCCTCACCTCACCATGTTATTGCCTATTTTTACTGTGGGCACGATGCATCGTGCCCCTACATTTCCATTTTGTTTACTTTTAGGTTACAATTATTTTATAAGATATTCTGTTATATTAAAGTATCATTTACTAATTTTCTTAATTAATAACAATAACTTCAGAACGGCCGGATTTACGGTAATTTTATTTTTTAATATAGTTCGGTTAGATATGCTCTTCCCATAAAATAATTCATTCGCCTTGCTGTCCTCTTCGATAGCTGAGCCCTGAAAAGAAACTCCGATATAAGCTCCTTTACTTATGGAATAAGAATATATTGATGCTTTAAATTTATAATCTGTATCTGCCGAAAGAGACCTTCCCAATGGACCTGCAGCGATACTGGCAGTGCCGCCCAGGGTAAAGTTATCTTCCATAAACCCCTCTATCCCCCGCTCATTGGAAATAACTAAAACCAGGGCGATTGATTGAATGCCTATCTGGGGGCCGACACTTATACTTTTAATCTTTGCAAAGGCGGGACCATACCATATCCCTACCCTGCTATCCTTTCTAAGTATTAAGCCTTTTCCATACTGTCCGCCAATTCCCCATCCTATTTTAATTATCGAAGGGAAAATAGCTATACCTTCAGCTTCTTTTAAAAGAGCACCAAATGCCCCACTATCCTCTGATGCTGACATTTCCTTTAATACTTCGATAGATTCGTTAATTATTTCTGAAGGCGTCATCGTTGTAGGAGCTGCTTGCCCTATGCAAGTTAAAATTAAAAATAATAACAGCATAAAAATAATATATTTCGCAATTTTATTTTTCATTTTTTATTTTACCTTCATAATCTATGGCCAGAATATCTTTTATAAAATTTTTCTTCTCTTTTGATTCGGATTTTTTTATCTCAATTACTTCCCGATAGAGATTTAACATTACTTCAGATATTGTATTAATACTATATTTTTCAGAAGTTTTTAACGCTCCCCGAGAGAGCTTTTCCCTTAATTCCGGCTCTTTAATAATTTTTTCCAAGGCATTAGCAATTTTTTCTACATTATCATCAACTAATAATCCATCCACTGCATCTGTTAGTATATCTGCTGCTCCCGGAGCTTTAACCGCCACGACGGGAACTCCGGAAGCTAAGGCTTCTATGGTTACTATTCCAAAAGTTTCTGTGGTAGAAGCAACCGCCACGACGGGAACTCCGGAAGCTAAGGCTTCTATGGTTACTATTCCAAAAGTTTCTGTGGTAGAAGCAATAGTAAATACATAAGCCATCTTGTAATAATGTTGAATTTCTTCATAACTTATCGTACCTGCAAATATTACATCTTCTTCTACTTTCAAAGTTCGAGCAAGCTGTTTTAATTCATCCATAGCCGGACCATTACCTACTATTAATAATTTTTCCTTATCAGTGTTTCTCTTTTTAATTATTGCTAATGCTTTTATAATCCTATCTATGCTCTTTTCCGAAGCTACCCTGCCCACAAAGAGAATTATTTTATCATTTTCTTTTAGATTGTATTTTTTTCTAATTTCTGTCCTTTTCAATTCATCATCTTCCTTGAAAGAAATCAAATGTATTGCATTGGGAATAACCTCGATTCTATTTTTAATCCCATAATTTTCTATGATTTTTTTCATTGAGGCAGACGGAGTAGTTATACAATCAGTTTTATAAGCTAAATTAGAAATTATCATCTTAATTGCTTCATGAGTTACTCTTTCTGGTACCGGGGAAACATAATAAGCATATTGTTCATATTGGGTGTGAATAGTCAATATTTTGGGAATACCTAATTTTCTCCCATACATTATAGCTGGTAAGCTCAACAAAAAGGGATGGTGAAAATGGACGATGTCAGGATTAAATTCGGTTATCACCTTTTTTGCCCGAAAGGATAAAGGTATGGGAAGGGGATATTTGACTTTACTGGTTAAATTTACTGACCTGTATCTGAATACATTTTTTTCTTGATCAAGATAATCTTCTACTCTGGGAGCAAAGATATAAACCTCATGCCCCTTTCTTTCGTAAGCTTCTTTTAATGAAGATATACTGGTAACAACTCCGTTAACCAGCGGTTTATAACAATTGGTCAGGAGTCAGGAGTCAGAATTTTATTTCCCCCTCACCCTAACCCTCTCCCTCCAGGGGAGAGGGAATGATACATAGACAGGCAAGACGCTTGTCCTATGTCTTTATCTTGTTTCTTATATCTTATAACTGGCCAACCGGCAAACCGGGTAACGGTAAACATGTTAACTCTTCTCTTATTACTCATTATTGATTACTCATCACTGTACTCTATCCACTATACGCTGTACTCTCTACGTTATCCCATATTTTGAATTTTGTGTTTATTTGCCCACAATTCCTGCCCGCACCTATACGCTCTACGCTAAACGCTATCCGCTATTCTCCCTGTTTTTCCGCCTGCTTTAACCAATATTCTGCTTTTGTGTTTTCCGGTTCCAAACGTAAAACTTCTTTCCAATTACTCACAGCTTCCCGATAATTACCCCGCTCGTAATAAATTCTGCCCAGCCAATAATAAGCCAAAGAAAAATTAGGATTGAACCTTACTGCCTGACGATATTGGTATATAGCCTCCTCAAATAACCTTTGTTCATAAAGATTATATCCTGCTTCATAATGAGAATATGCTTGTTTCCCGTATTTTATAGAATTTTCAACTTTGGTATAAAAATACTGCGCCCGGGGATAATAAGGGTCAATCTCCAACACTTTTTGCCAGGAAGAAAGAGAATCATTCAATTTGCCAATTTCATAGAACACCCGGCCCAGCCAATAGTGAGTTTCGGTCATTTTTGGGTCAATCTCCACCGCTTTTTGTAAATATAGGATACATCCATCATAATCTTCCCTTTGATAAGCCGCATATCCCAACCGATAATAGGCAAAGGCTAATTTCTGCTCAGCTTCCGGAGAAGTTACTTCCTTTTTTTGAATAAGTTCAATATAACTCCCCCACTCTCTTGCTTCCCGATAATACCAGTTAGTATATTGATAAATCTGGGCAAGATAGTAATGGGCTTCTACAAAATCGGGGTCTGCCTTAATGGCTTTTTCACCATAATCGATCGCTTCAGCCCATAGTTCTTTATTGGGGTAATTAGCCCCTTGATAAGTTTTAATTGCCTCTTCCATCTTGTTTACAGCTATCTCAAGATAATCAGATGCTTCCTGGGAAAGAGTTTCCCAAGCAGTTTTCCCCTGACCATCTGCAAAACTAAAGCAAAATACCGATAACAACCCACAAATAATTAAACTCAATATTAAAAACATTTTAAAATTTCTATTTTTCATCTTTATTCCCTCCTTTTAATCTTTATTCTAATTATATACTATTATATATTAATTCTACATTTTTTATAAAAATCCTTCTTAATTTTTAAATTAAAAAGGATTTTTTATTTATATGAAAGAAAATTGTTCTAACCCGCGTATTATAAAATGGGTACTTTTAATAAACAAAATTTCCCATATTCTATTTATTAGATTATAATAAATTACAAATGAAGGACAAGATATGATAAAAAAATTTAGAAAATACATTACACTATTTACAATAGTCTTAATTTTAATGGTTTTTAGTTCAATATCTATCTATGCTTGGGATAGCCGGCGCCAGAAGACCGTGATACAAACATATCTTTAAATGAAGAAAATGTAAACGAGAACATAATCGATAATAACAAATATTCTGAAGAAACCGACAAGAAAGCTATGGGAGGATTCTTTGTTGCCGAAGCAGCTTCTACTGAAATAACAGTACCTGACTCTCCGTCTCCTCCCAAGAGAAAATCACTACCTAATTATAATTTTTTAGAAATATTTTTAATATCTCTGCTTATATATTTTGGCGGTAAACTCCTAGCTCGAAAATTAGAGATAAGCTCGTGCAAAGAAAAGAAATTTTGGAACGTTTTTTATTAGAGATTACGATTGGTTTAGGTCCATTAATTTTAACTTTTTATTCTGGCATGTGGAATTTTCTATTATTATGACTCTACTTGGTATATTTCATGCTCTCTGGCATTTAAAATATTATTTGTCGATATTTAAAAAGAAAAAGAAGAATGACATTTACAAGTCCTAAAAAGTAGAAAGAATTAAAAATTATGATTACAGGCTTAGAGTGTATTAATAAAACCGATGAACAGATAGTAGTTCTGACTTTGAAAAATCAGGACTACTATCTGTGTCTGATGAAACGTTATGAGATCAAGCTCCTTAATTATATTTTAAAAATATCTAATATAAGCAGAGAAGATGCAGAAGATATTTTGCAAGAAGTATTTGTCAAGGCCTACCAAAACTTAAATGATTTTGATTTGAATTTTAAATTTTCTAACTGGATATACAGCATTGCTCACAATACTACCATTAGTGTTTTTAGAAAGAAAAATGT